>SLHS01000091.1 GCA_007136035.1 Patescibacteria group bacterium
AAAATAATACTTTAATATGAAAAAGAAGAAAATATTTTCGCTTTTTTCTTTGCTTCTCTTGGCAGTTGTAGCAACTTTAGGAGGTTATTTTGTTACTAGTGAACGAGATTTTGATGAAAGGGGACGTGCTGGTGAAATGGAGGTTCAAGATTCTTTTGGTGGCTTATATACAAAATATGTTGATGGTGGTTGTCGTTATGAAAATATTTTTACAGGTGATTGCTCTTGTCCAGAGAATTTCCAGTCTGCTTCTATATTTGATTTCATAACTACTTTGCATCCCGATATTTATCCCAAAGGTGGTATTCGTAGATATTACTGTTTTCCAGAGGATAATT
Source organism: Patescibacteria group bacterium (assembly GCA_007136035.1). Taxonomy (GTDB): domain Bacteria; phylum Patescibacteriota; class Dojkabacteria; order SC72; family T1SED10-24; genus PWIP01. The sequence goes on from SLHS01000091.1 coordinate 339, forward strand.
TGTTTAACTTAGATAGTACAAAACACATATTTGGAGGTATGTATTCTGATAATGCTGATGGTAGTTGTCGTCATAGAAATGCTTTCACAAAAGGTTGTTCTTGTCCCAGTGGATTTGATAGAGTACAAGTGCTTGAATTTTTGAATCCAACTTGCAGACTGAATTTTTATGATGATGGAGAAAGAACTACGAACTGTGGTTTTCGGGAATATTATTGTGTGTCGGGATTAACCTTGTGGGATAGCGATTTTGGAGGTGTTCATACAGAAAATGTGGATGGTTCTTGTAGATATGTAAATTATTTGGGTACCAGTGCCGACCCTAATCAACCTCGTGATTGTTCTTGTCCAAATGGTTTTAAGAGTGTAAAAATCCATGATTTTGAATCAAGCGAATGTGATTGGTATGGAGATGGTGGAAGCAGAAGTGTTTGTGGTGTATATCAATATTATTGTGTAGCCTCTTCAGACAGGGACGGAAGAGATAGAGAACTTTTGGCCATTGATTTTCGTGCTGAACCTGATAGTGTGTCTGGAGGGGAATCATTTAGTTTGTTTTGGGGGGTTTTAGGTGAGGGCGAGATTAGTTGTATGGCCAGTTCTAAGCCAGAAGATGCTAATTGGAAAGGAGAAAAGGAGCCTTTTGGCTCAAGTGTGATAGAAAATTTATCAGAAACGGCTATATATACACTCACTTGTTCTGACGACTATGTTGAGGATGTAAGTGAATCTGTAACGGTTACGATGCTTAAAGACGATGAAAAATCTTGTAATGTCGATGCGGATTGTAGTAATGAAATCCCGCCCTACGAAATATGTTTTGATGGTTCATGTCTTAGAGGGGATGTAAATAATGATGGGATGATAGATATGAAAAGTTTCTCCCTGTTTATGGACGATTTCATTTTTTATAAAAATAATGGTTGGGATCCAGCTTTGAAACGCTCCGATTTTAATGAAGATGGGAGAATCTCTATGGCTGATTATAGTATATTTGTTTATTCCTACAGGAAACTTAGAGGTTTGTAAGCAATATGGTCTGTTGCCCCTCTTCTTAAATGACCCTTCCTTGAAAATTTTTATGGTAAAATGGGGCGTATTTTTTTAGTATAATGCACCCGTAGCTCAAATGGATAGAGCAACGCACTCCTAACGCGTAGGTTGTTGGTTCGACTCCGACCGGGTGCGTATATTTATTCTTATCAGTTAATCGTGAATTCGATTATATTTAAAGCATCATTATCTTTAACAAGAGTAGTGACTTTATCTCTGCCTTCCAGTAATATATTTTCTCCAAATTTTCGAACGATATTTATATTACTGTCTGTTTTTATATCAGTGGCATATAGTGAGTTTTCACATGTATAGTAAATGTTTTGAGAATTTTGATGCCACAGAAAGTCAGAACAGTCTTCTTCGTTTATATAGTTAGCAGTATAACTACCGCCAAGTTTAATAGAGTAGTTATTTATTTCTTTATCATATCTAAAAAAACCTAGTTTTTCGTTTTCTAAGCTCAAGAAAGAAACTTTTTTCCCATTTGGTGAAAAATCTAAAATTTTAGTTTCGTAAGGATTGATTAAAACGTACTTATCTTCGGCTATGTCATATATATATGCAGCGGATTCTGTATTGAAGATAATTTTTTGATTTTCTTTGGATATTAAAAACTCTTTCGGTTGTCCCACAAAAAGAGTGCTTTGTGGAGAGTTTGTAAAAGGCTGATAAGGGATTGTCTCTTTTTCTCTCCAGTTTTCAAGAAATCGGTCTTCATTTTGATAGTGTATTTCTTCTATCAAAGAGGTTTCTTCCAATTCTTCTGATACTCTAGAAAGTGATATAAATTGTTTTTCTTCTTCTTTGAGCAAAACATAGATTTCACCGTTTGTATATGAATCATAGTAAAGTATCTCACTATTTTCAGGGGGTGTGTAAACTAATGTTGGTAGGTTTGGTTCTTTAAGGTTTAATTTGTTGATTCCCTCTTCGTTTTTCCAGACCAGAGTTTCTCCATCGTGAGACCATTTCATTTCTTCCTCTGTAATATCACGAATGTTTGCCAAAACAGTTTGTGTGTCAAGTGAAATCAAGTGTTTTCCTGCAAGCAATGTCCCATCTTCTTCTTGGGAATTAATTTCTTCTAGTTGGTTAGTTATTGAGAGAATTATGTTTTTACTATTTGTAGAGACAGAAAAAGACTCTATTTCACTATCAATATCCGTTGAAAATGTAAAAAGAGTAGAAGGATTATTACCTAACTGCCAAAATCTTGTGTTTGCTTGATATCTTAAAATATCATAGCTTTTTTGTTCTGTATTTTCATCTTTCTGAACAAGTATCAAAGCACTATTAGTAATCTTGTTTACATGTATATCAATTATTTCTCCCTTGATTTCTTCTACTATTTCTTTTGTAGGGTCCTTTTTAAAGAGAAATACAGAAAGGGGACTAGATCTTTCAGCAAAAATCTCTACATCATACTTAATTCCATGGTATTCATCAAGCCAAATATCTAGGGTGTATTTTCCAGCGGGAATTGAGGATACAATTCTTGGAGTTCTACCTGTAAAGTCTTCCGAAAGCCAAAAATTTGCCCTGCTAGGTTGTGTTTCAAGGTGTAATATACCTGTTTGAACTACAATATTGTCAGTGAAATTTATCCTGTATCCTTTGGCATAGTATATAACTAAGAGAGTTGCGATTATAACGAGGAGGGGTACAGCTAACTTTATAATAATGTTTTTCATATTTTACAGTATATCAATTTTTGATTTGTTGTATAATCCATTAGTTAGTTTTAATTATACAATATATGAAAAAGAAAATTTTGCTTACGGGAGATAGGCCAACTTCTAATTCCTATACGATAGGTCAATATCCTGGTACTCTAAAAGCAAGAATTGAAGAACAAAATAATTATGAATGTCTGATTTTTTCTGCCGATTATCATAGTTTAACGACTCATTTTAAAGATCCTTCGAGTTTTAGAAAAAATGCAGTAGAGTTGGTAAAAGAACAAATTAGTGTTGGAGTTGATCCTGAAAAAGTTAATTTTTACAGACAATCAAAAGTTGTAGAAACTTTTAGGCTTCATGTGATTTTTTCAATGCTTATAACGATGCCGGAATTGCAAAGGCAGCCTGCTTTGAAGGAAAAAATAGCTCAGGGGCATACTTTGACATATGGTTTGATGGGATATCCCGTCCTTATGGCTTCTGACATCTTAATTATGAACTCTGATGTCGTGCCTGTGGCCAAAGATCAAGAAGCTCATGTAGAGATAGCAGCTTATTTTGCGAAAAAGTTTAACTCTTTGTATGGTGATGTTTTCAAGTTACCAAAGAAACGAATAGGACCCATATTGATAGGTTTGGATGGTAAAGGAAAGAGCGGTAAATCTACAGGGGGGATTTTTTTCAATGACACTACACAGGATGTTAAGAAAAAAGTAATGTCTATGTATACAGATCCAAACAGAATTAAAGCTACAGATCCAGGAAAAGTTGAAGGAAACCCAGTCTTCATTTATCACGATTTTTTCAACGATGACTTAGACGAAGTTAAAGATTTAAAAGAAAGATATGTAAAGGGTAAGGTGGGGGATGTAGAAGTTAAGGAGAAACTTTTTAAAGCTCTTGAGAGATTTTTAGAACCTGTTCGATCAAAAAGAGAACAGTTAGATAAATTAGGTGATGATTATGTTATAGATTTGTTTGAAAAAGGTGAGGAGAAGGTGAACAAAATAGCAGAAAAAACAATAACTGAAGTTTCAAAAGCTATGGGTATTTAATTATATTGTTTTGGTAATTAGATGAAGTTTTTAAATAAAAAAGTAGGTATAGATTTGGGAACGGCAAATTCTGTCGTTTTTGTTGAGGGTGAAGGTATAGTATTCATGGAACCAACGGTTGTGGCTTTGGATTTAAATAAATCTTCTATCCTAGCTGTTGGAAATGAAGCAAAAGAAATGATTGGTAAAACTCCAGATCATATTGTTGCTAAGAGACCTATGCGTGAAGGAGTTATTGCAGATTCTAGAGTTACTGAATCTCTTATGAAATATTTTTTAAATAAATCTTTGGGGAAAGGTCGATTTCTCAAGCCTGATGTAATAATTAGCGTACCTGCAGGTATTAATTCTGTTGAGAGAAGAGCCGTTATTAAAGCAGCTGCTGGTGCGGGAGCTCGGAAAATTCATCTTATGCCAGAACCGCTTTTGGCTGCAATAGGTGCTGGGATACCAATATACAGATCTTCAGGGAATATGATTGTTAATATGGGTGGTGGTACTGTAGAAGTAGGAGTAATTTCTTTGAATGGACTTGTTCAATCTAGTTCTTTAAGGGTTTCTGGTGATGCTATGAATGAGGCGATAATTAACTATATGAGGAGGCATAATGGCTTGATTGTAGGTGAACAAACTGCAGAGTTATTAAAAATAACGGTAGGTTCTGCACTAAAGGAGGATAATCCAAAAAAGATGGAAGTAAAAGGTCGAGATTCAGCCTCTGGTATGCCTAAATCATATTCTATTGATTCAAACGAAGTGGCTTCTGCTTTACAGTCACCTTTAACTCAAATAATTGATGAAATCCAGAACGTTTTAGAAAAAACTCCACCAGAAATTTCTGCTGATATTATGGATAAAGGTATCGTACTTAGTGGTGGTACTGCTCTTTTAAGAAATATCGACAAGCTCTTTACTAAAGCGACAGGAGTTCCTGTATATGTAGCGGATGAGCCATTATTTTGTGTTGCTAAAGGTACAGGTTCTGTTTTAGAAATGATGGCTGAAGGAAAAAATAGTTTTGTAAGTTGGTAATTTTATAATATAATTGCGAATGCTTATATCAAGAAATAAAAAAGAAGAAAAAAAGAAAACAACTCTTAGTGAAGTTTCAAAAAAGCTGTCTGAGTTAATAATCCCTATATCTTTAGTTTCGACACCGATAAATTTGAAAGAAGAGAAGAGCAAGTTTTTCGATTCCGAAACATATAATCCTCAATTTAAATATAGATTTGTGAAGAATAGGAATGAAGCAATTTTTGAAGATTTGCTTCAGATAGAAGAAATTATTGATGTTGATCCAAGACTCTCGGATTTTTATATAAAGCTAATTAAAGATAAAAAATTAGCTAGTGATTTAATGAATGCAATAGGGGACAACGAAAAGTTTACAGCTATTTCAAAGGAAAAGTTTAGAATGCCCAAACCTTCGTTATTTAGGAATGCTTGTATGGTTATGAAGGGTAAATTATCTAGTTATAATGTTGTTAATACATCTAGATTGGAAAAATCTGATTATCTGGTATATGAGGATATTGAAAAGATTTTTGATGCAGTTTTTCATGAGTTTGGGATTGAAAATTGGGGTGTCGAAAAGTCAAAAAATATCAGTAGTAATGGTGTGAAAACAGCTATTAAGAAAAAAAGGGTATATGTAGATCCTAATATTAAAAAAACGGTTTTGGAGGCTAAAAAAACTGTAGTTCATGAGCTTACTCATGTGTTAAGAGCTTATAACGGTGAGTTAACGGGTTTTGTAGCTTTAGGTAAGCCTAATTTAACAAATTATCTCGATGTTGAAGAGGGCTTGGCGATGTACAATGAGGAACAAATGGGCTTGCTTAAGGATATCGATTTGAAAGAACGTGCAGGTACTATTTATGCTATATATATTGGTGAAGATTTGTCTTTTCGAAAACTTTATAATGTTTTGCTTGGTAGTTTTAATAAACAAAAAGCTTTTAAAATAGCTTATTTGGTGAAAAGAGGTATAGGTGATACTTCAAAACCTGGAATTTCTGTTAAGCCTGTTGTATATTTTCGAGGTTTTAGGAAAATTAGAAAAAGATTCCAAACAGATGCTAGTTTACTTAAGAAACTTTATGCTGGTAAGATTAGTTTTGTACAGGCTTCTTGGGTTGATGAGGGTTTGATACCAGAGCCAAAGATTGTTCCTTCGGAAGAAGTTTTTAAAGCTGCTTTTAAAAAAGCTGGTGTTTAGTTAAAAACTTTCTATTATAGCTTTTGCAATATTAATAGGTTTTCCTCCTTTTGCTTTTTTTTCATATGCTTTAAACCCTGGATGGAAGCTAATTTCTTGAAGGTAAGGTTCCCCGTCTTTAAACATAAAGTCTGTGGCTATGAAGTCGGCTTTGAAAGCCTTTGATGTCTTTATTGCAAGTTGTGCTATCTCGGGATCAGGTTTATCGTAAAGAATATACTCTCCTTTCGAAACAGTCATGAATCCATTTTTTGCTTTTCTTTTCCAACCTCCAACGATTTTATTTTTACTAACAAATATTCTCAAATCTTCTGCTTGGTTAGAAAATTCTTGAATAAAAAACTCTTCCAATTTTTTTTCTTTAAGATATTTTTGGTTAAGGTCAGTGTTATTTTTTAGATTGTATACGTTCTTTTTAATTTTTTCTTCTCCATTCGCCTTTCTCATATCATTTTTCCCTGCATAGTGTTTTATTATGAGGGGGTATTTTTCTAAAAAATCGCGTTTCATAGAGTAGTCCCCATCAGTCCTGTAGTAAGTTTCGAAAAAAGGGATGCTGTTTTTTGCACATATCCATGCCATCCAAATTTTATTGTAAAAAGGAAGGTTAAAGATAGCTTGGGCGTTTTGTACTTGAGTGTTGTTTCTATCCGTTGTTGCGTTTGACTGTTCAATATAGTCTGCAATTAATAATTTGGTTTCATACCCCCTGTTTTCGCCCAAAGGATGCCCTCTGAAAATTATATGTGAGTACTCGACAGGGTCTATGCCATTTATCAAAATTTTTAATTTTTTATTTTTAAAAATAATTTCAATTTGGTCTAAATATGCAAAATCGAGATCTAAATTTTTCTTTTTTAATTCTTCTGTGATTCTTAGAGAAGCGTAGGGTAGTTTGTTTTCTATTTTAACTCTTTGTCTTTTGTCTATTATTAAGTACTTCATTTTTCAAATATAGTTTTTTTAATTAGGTCTTTATTAATGTGTTCAAGGGCTTTTTTGTGTTTTTGGGATATGTATAATATGTCTATTTGATCAAATCCAAAACCGTATTTTTCAACTTCTTGAATGTTTTTGTAATGCAATACTATGTTGTCTAGATAGGAATTTATTTTTAGTGCTTGAATGGCTTCATGGGTGGGAATATTCTGGTTTATCATTTCATCGTTTATATATACAGTATTAGAGCTATATATTCCAGTGTTGCCCTTTAGTTTTTTAATTTTCTTTTTTGTGTCTTCAAGATCTCCGCCTATAATTACGATCTTTTTTATATTTAGGTCTCTCAGTAGGCCATCTATGAATTCTTGAGCGATTTCAGGCCTTTGAGGGCCTAAAACAGGGAACATATTTAAATATGCCTCTGGCATGGTATTAACTTCAATAACTCCGCCATTTTCTTTTGTTAGTGGTTTGGATATATCTTTGCAAATGATATCTATGCCTAGAACATATGCCCTTAGGGAGTGGGCAAGTGTTTCCGAAAGAATTTTGATTTGTTTGTGAACTTTATCTGTAAAATCTATAGTTATTCCTCCTTGGCTCATGCTGGCAACTTTTCTTACAAAGATTTTCTCTTTTTCTTTTGGGATATATTTTAAGTTTAAATTTTGTTTTTGAAGATATTCAACCAAGGGTTTGTCTATATTGATAGGTTTTAATATGTGTGTAGGGTTATTTATATTTCTTCTGGGATCTTTATTCGTCTTTTCTATTAGTTCTTTTATAGTAGTTTTGCCGTCCCCTTGTACAAAAGCAGGAATTCTTTTTGTTGCTGCAACTAATTTTCCATTTACGACTAATATTCTGTAGTCATCTCCTTCAATTTCTTCCTGTATTATTATCTTCCCGTTTCTTCCTTTTATCATCTTGGCTATTTCTTTGTGAGAGTATATAGCATCTTCGATTTTTGTGATTTTAGTATAAACGCCTCTGCCTCCAGTGAGGTTTGTTGGTTTAATTACTACTGGTTTTTTGTAATCATCGAAAATTTGTTTTAAATGCTTCTCAGATTTAATATCTTCCCATTTTGCAGTAGGGATTTTTAGTCTATCCATTAGTCTATTTGTTAGGTATTTATCGCTTTGAATTTGCCTCGCCATTTGTGAATCTTTTGTTGTAGAGAAGGATATAGTTGTTGCTGATTTTTTACCACATCCAATCGAATATTGTCGATTAAACTTAGTGTTCCCAAAACTGGTTATGATACCTTTAGATATTAGAAAGGGAGTTATCTCCTCATTCATTTGATCTGCAAGATTGAGTATTGAGATAGTAGACATTGATTTTATCTGCTTCCCTATAATTTCTAGTGCTAATTCTTTCTCATTTTCTTTTCCTAGTACTTTGCTGATTTCTTGCCATAAATGGGGAAGTTTTGATTGTATTGTGATTTCGTTTTCTTTAATCTGGTAATTTTTAAGGAAGATAGGGTGGTATCCCTTTATTTCTTCGATTAGCTTAACATTGGGTTTTTTATCCAAACTTATTTTTATCGTAGTGACACTGTTTTTTAGGTTGATACCTTGTAATATTCTTATGTTCATAATTCATTATCCCTTATATATTTCATAATTGGAATAGCTACTTTAACTTTCTCTCCCTTATCTACTTGGTAATGAATTCTTAAACCTGGGTTGTAGTTTATTTCGTTTATAACGCAATCTCCAGGTTTGGTTATATCTTTGGCTATTATATCTACTCCTCCTAATTTTATACCAAGAGCTTTGATAGATTTCATCGCAAGTTTTTTGTAATAGGGGTGTGCTTGTTTTGAATATTCTTGTGTTTTGCCTCCTGTTGTTGAATTAGTGTTGTTTCTAGCTATTATGTATTCTCCTTTTTTAGGAATGCTTTCTAGGTTGAAGTTTTGACTTTTAAGTACTTTTTCAGTTTCTGAATCTATTGGTATTGTAGAGTTTGTTTTGTTTATCAACTCTTTTA
>SLHS01000035.1 GCA_007136035.1 Patescibacteria group bacterium
AAAAATTCTCCCCTATGAAAGTTGTAGGTGCCATAATCCCATATTCTTCAATTTCATATTTGTCTGCTATTTCGTGTAGTTTTTCAGTATCAGAGATAGAGTATATATGTAATTCCATCTCAGGATATTCATCCTGAATTTCTAACATAAAATCTTTTTGGTCTCTACAAACCGGACAAAGCCTATCTTCAAAAAAATGAACTTTTAATTTATCTTCTTGTTCTAATTCACCCTCATCTGCAAATACAAAACCACTCCCTAAAAAAGGCAAAAGCAAAGAAAAAGTGAGTAAAAATAGTGTTATTTTTTTAAGCACAATTACAGGATTCAAAATTTAAATTTCACAACCTGTTAACTTTGAGAAATCTTCTATCGAACTAACGCTTTCTAAAAGTTCTCCACTGTGTTGAATCTCAGGGACATAGTCTGTCTTCATCTGAACATCACAAATTTCTGGTTTTTCATTACAATTAACAAAAAGCTCCCCTGCAACATCATAACCTCCAAACTCATCTGCCAAATTTGTACAAGCTGGACACGTATCAGATACATATATTACCACACCCGAGTCTACAAGACATTGTACAAAATCCTCGCTATTATTCATAGGAAAAAATGAAAACACGAAAAAAGCCGAAGCCAACAAAAAAACGAAGACCAGAAAGGCTAACTTTTTCATATGAAGAATCTAAAAATTAAAGCTCACAACCTGTTAAATCAGCAAAAGCTTCCATCGATCTTCCTCCTTCAAAAACCTCCCCATTATATTGAACCTCAGGGACATAGTTTGTTTGCATCTCAGCTTCACATTTCCCCCAATCATCCCCACATAGAACAAAAAGATTTTCTACAGCTTCATAACCTCCAAATTCATCTGCAAGGAAAGTACAAGCCGGACAAGTTTTAGAAGCATATACCACCATTCCTGAATCTGCAAGACATTGTATAAATTCTTCACTTGGCAAATTAAAAGATTCTTGATCTTCCTGCTCACCTAAAACTTCATCCATATCATCAAGAACAACCTCCTGTTGAGCTACTTCATCACTAATTTCTTCCACTTCAGTCTCTTCCCTATCAATAAAGAAAAAAATAGCAAGGATAACTAAAAAAACAACTGCTGTTGCTAAAAAGGTCGTGATCGTTTTATTCATAAAATTTAGCCAATAAAGTTAAACTAACAGTCAATAGTTTACTAAAAAACAGGATATTTATCAAGAATTTCTTTAATCTTCTTTTGTAAGCTTTTTTTAAGCTCCCTCGATTGTTCTCTTACTTTTCCCAGCTCATATTCATCTAATTTGTTAAAAACCTTTCCAAATTCAGGATAGTACCAAATATGAGAGAGCCATTTGTCTTCAGGGATATTTTTGTCCGGCAATTTTTTTGCAATATAACCTCTTTCTACAACTTTCTCATTAGACCAAAGAAGTTTTCCTTTTTTGGCAAGAGCAAGAGCATGATGAAATTCTACTCTTCTTTCTTCATTATCCAAACCTTTCATCAGCTTCAAAAGTTTTTCAGCCTTTTGAACATCACTTTTTTCTTTCCCAATCGTTCTTTCATTCTTCAAAAAATTCCAATCTTGGTTCAAAGCAGGTATATCAACTCCACCATCGGAAGCTAAAACTAAAAATTTCGTTTTCTTTGAAATCTCAATCGCCTTCTTTTGAGCATTTTCTTCCAAAGTATTACCATCTTCCAAAATATCAACTTCAATATCCTGGTCTCTTAAAAGATGGACTTTAATAAATTTCATGTCTTCAAGATAAAAACGAAGTTCATCAACCTTGTAATTATTTTTTGTGCCTATGAGGATATCCACTTTTTTATGAAGACAAAAAATACAAAAGTATTAAACCAAAAATTGGGGGATTTAAAAAAAGCAATATTTTGGTCGAAAAATTTAATTTCGCCCTCTCTTCATAAAGAAATGCAAAGTAAAAAAGCAACAAACAAGCTAGAGGGTAGGCAATCAACCAAATTGTCGTTCCAGAGATAAAATATATAAGTCCAAGAAAAAGTATCGTTAGAAAAAGATAGTTCCCCTTCAAATGAGCCCTTATCAACAGTACAGAGGATTCCATTTTCAAATAAAAGTTAAAAATAATACTGTGTATTAGTTCATTATGGTTGAAGAAAAAAGGAAAGTCAAGATTTTAAAAATTCTTTGATTTAGTAATCTGTCTTCATCTTTATGCCTTTTATATTATACCCTGTCCTCCTATACTTTTCTTCATCTACTTCCCTCAAGAAGGCTACCATAAACTTCTGGATTAATTTGCGTTCCCTTTCTGTAGTAGGATAACTATGTTTACCTTTTTTCATATCTTTCCTTTCATATTCAATACCATTTGATGGGAGTCCATATTTCATTCTAAAGTGATAGATTGTGCAAGGCTTTAAATCCAAAAAATTAGCCATGTCTATATCAGTCATCTTTTTATTACTATGTAAGATGATCTTTAACTCATCCTTTTCGCAAATCTCCTCCTGTGTAAAACTTTTTTTACCTGATTTCTTTATATCCCAATGTCTTTCAAGTAATTCATTCAAACGCTCTTCTATTTCTTCCTGTGAACGCGACAAGATACTTTCTTGTTCATTTTCATTTTCTTTTGTTTCAAATTTAGACACAGATTCCAACATTTAAAAATGTTTAAATATTATTTATCAAAATATCCTTAAATTTTATAGGGCTTTCTAGCATTGGTAAATGTCCAACACTTTCAAGTATCTTTAATTGAGCACCTTCTATTCTTCTTTCTAAAGAATTACTCTTCGTCACAGATACCCAGGTGTCTTCCTCCCCCCATATTATTAAAACTGGGATTTCAATATCCGCAACGTCTTTTTGCAAAACATTACGATAGGAAGAAGAAGACATTTTAATTGCAACATATTCCCACCCTAAAAATAATGTGGGATTAAGAAAAAAAGGTTCTTGAATATTTGTATTTTCCAAATCATAAACTGCACTATTAAGAAGATCGTTTACCCGTCCATCATTGAGAGAAAATTTTAAAATAATTCTTGCATACTCTCGAAGTATAGGATAATCTAAAATTTTTAGGGCATTTGTGCGTAATCTATCTACATCTTTTTGCTCCATTAATGCCGCTGAAACCAAAACTAATGTCTCAATCTTTTCTGGATATTTTTGATAATACATCGTAGCTACATTTCCACCCATACTATGTCCCACCAAAGTAATATTTCTTAATTCTAATTGTTCAACAAAGGAGTCTAAAAACTCGATTTGTGATGGATGTGAATAATCCACATCTACTCTTTTTTCTGAAAAACCAAAACCCTTTAAATCCACTGCTACCACTCTATATCCTTCATCTGCAAGCAATGGAATAGTTTTGAGCCAGTTTGTTGCAGAACCACCAAAACCATGTAAAAGAAGAATTGTATTTTCAGATTCAGAATTAAAGTCTATATAAAAAGTTTTGTATCCATCTATTTCTAAAAAATTTCCATTCTCAATTTCAAAATTTAAAGCATATTCCTCTGGTTCTAGGCCAGAATCGCCTATGAAAAAAGGAGATAGAAGTAAAGCAAAAAGGGAAATATAAAAAATTGGCTTTATTAAGTTTCTCATAAAGTTGAATCTAAAAAATACAATACTTATTGTTCCTCAGAGGTTCCAAATTTCTCTATTCTTGCCTCTCTAACTTCCTTAAACAGCCTTAACTTCTCAAAGATATCATTTGGATCTGCGTAGGATGAACACTCTTGTAACAAAGTATCTAGAGTATAGTTTACCCACCATCTGTATTGTTTACTATTTGCCTCACAAACTAAATCTTTGTATTCTTCCTCTATTTTTTTCTGACTTTTAACGAAGTCTCCCTCTGTTACATCTACATCATCCGAAAGCAAATTCCGTCTCTCCATAAATAAATATACTTTTTTTTCATCAATTAATTGAGTTAAACCCCCTTCATAGATTTTAATTTTTTCCTCAAATGAAAGTTTCTCTTTAGAGAAATCGTACTCTATCAAATTATCCAAATCTTTTTTTCGAGGTTCATCCCTTCCCTCAGAGAGATCAACTTCGAAAGATTCTTCCACTATTGCTTCAGGCATAAAAAAGATTTAAAAAATTACTTATTAGTTCCTTAAAAAAGTATAGCAAAAAAAGCTAATTTAAACACAAATTTTCTAAAATTTGGTAGCAGCTCCTTCGTTCGTATATAAATACGTTCGCTTTTAGCGAATTTACGAAAGAGCTGCTATAGTAAGGGGAACTTTAGAAAAACTTTTGAACAAAAAAGGAGGAAAGAGCATAGAAAAACACCGAGATTCCTAATAGCATTATGAAGCTACCCAAGACAATACTTACAATTATATAATTAAGCATCGAAACCTTTTTCATTTCATCCCCTCCATTCTAAATTTTGAAGAACGGCCCATTATACTATGAGGCTCAACTTTTTTCAATATCTAGCATCTCGAAGAAGCTGCAAAAGCAGCTCCCTATCGTCATCTTCTGTTACATAAGGCCTCATATCATCATCATAAAGGGTTGTGGTTATTCTAGATTGAAGCAACCTATTCTCATAAATATAGTGGCTAAGTATCATCCCCTGTCTTGTACCAATCCAAGGAATTTGATCAAAAAAGATATTACCGGTTCCATAGAAAATCGGTTTTTCTTCATAAACTTCATAAGTTTGAGGTTGATGAGCTTGAGAACCAATTACAATATCAGCTCCATAATCTACTGCCGTTCTAAAAACTTCCCTTTGATCTGGATTCGAAAGAGGCTTGTAGCAAGGGGGGTATATTACATCTTCAGGAGGATATGACCAACATTCTTCAAACTGGAAAGTAACAATAGTAAAGGCTCCCTTTTCCTTTGCCTCATTTATATCTCTTTCCATCTTTTCAAAAGAAAAGGAATTTGCACCAGCTCTATCCTCACCTGCTAAATTTGCATGGAAATTATGTATCGTATCGTAATAATTGTAACCTATGAATGCTATTTTAGAATCTTTTTTCTCTTTAAAAAGTATCTCTGCTGCATCCTCTTCATTCAAACCACCACCATAATAACCCCAACCCCTTTCCTTATACATCTCTATCGTTTTAGTATTATATTGAGCTCCAAAATCATTGTTATGGTTACCTGTTAACTCAATTACATTAGCGTTAATAGCTTCCAAGGTAGCAATATAGTCAGGATGAGAACAAAACCTCATACTACGCTCTGGTTGACAACCAGGGACAAAAGAAACTTCATTTGAAGTATGAACTAAGTCTGCATCACCCAAAAAATCTGCAATATATTGTGCAGGATATGCAGGGTCTCCTGACTCTTCAATCTTAAAAGCAAGATTCCTACTTAACGCAGTAACTCCCGACATATTAATTTTTAACAAATCGTTAGGTTCAAAAGTGCTATACAAATTCTTTGTATTGTTTTTTATAACATTAACGAGAAAATCTGGAGCGAAACCTTCATCAACACCTATATGGAAAACTAATCCTCCCTCCAAATCATCTAAAAAGTAACTATCGTCTAGATATAGTACTTGATATTTATGGTTAAGACTTTCTAGAGTTACAAAAGAAAGAGAACTTTCTTCATTTTCTTTGAGATACGAAAGCACATCCTCCTTCTCTATTATCTTAAAATCTTCGTCAAAATGTTTTTCTAAAACAGCGGATATAAATTCTAATTCTCCTTCTTGAACAACAATCTCTCTACTAACTATTTCATCTCGACTTATTGAATTCTCTATCCAATAGAAGTGGCCAACAGGTATCAAATAGTCTGTAAAAAGAGACTTCTCTTCACTTGCCAAAGTTATTTTTATAGCATTTTCATCATTTTCAAAAGAGAATCTTTTTTTACCATTATGCTCTATTCTCAATAATTGTGTTTTTACATCTTCACGTATATTTTCCGAAACCGAGGAGGAGAAAGTAACTGGGAATGTATCATATCTAATCTCCCACTCGTTTAAAGTAATTAAAAAATTTCTGTACATTACCTCGTTTACAGAAAAAAAGACTAAGAGAGCGATCAGAGGTATTAAAAGAAAAAACACATATTTCCATTTATTCGACCTTTTAGATTCATCAGAGATATAAGACAAGCTATTACCTCCGCTAGAGGAAATGTTTAAAGTTTTTCTTGCACTGACCATTTGAATTATTAGATATTTTACTGTTCTGAGGTTATCACAATGATGAAAAATTTGTAAGAAGGGAGGGACTTGTAGTTGCACTATTCTTGCATTAATCCAAAGATTTATTTCTCTCTAATAACTTTTTTCACAAAATTTTTATAAGCAGGGATGGGAGCTATAATTGGTAAAATGATAGCCTTAAGTTCTTCCTCTTCACGCAAACCTACTAGAGGATAATCACCTTCAAAATTAAAAAAGAACTTAGCTTTCGGAAATTCTTTTTTTAGACCTGCATAATACCTTCCATCAATTTGTACAAATTTCAATTTTTCAAAATCAGAAAATACTACTGATCTCTCCGCTACAAATCCTCTCTCTTTTAATTCCATTCTCTCACCCTCTTCTAGCCTTCCTATCATTTCTGTCAATTTATTTTTCAAACGGTCAAATAATAGTTCTTCCTTTTCAATTTTGTTTATAGTTTCTGAATCAAAAGGTTTTATACACTTAGAACGTTTTAACTCCTTTCTCAATAATTTCTCTGATACCTCCTCATCTAAAATTACAATACTAAAATCTGTATATATACCCTCTTTCAAACCACCCAATAAAATTTCTGGCATAGAAACAAACCTCTTTCTCATAATTCCACTCATAGTACCTAAACCTTTCCCTAATTCTATAAGTTCATTTTCGTCTTCTGTTATAACATATGCTCTTTCTTCATCATGGCTAGAAGCAATTTTTTTAAGAGTTGAAATTTTCTCTTTTGGGGATGACAAATGCCAAGTCTCTCCACAATAAAATCCTGCACATTTATTTAAAAAGTCTAATTGGGAGAATCTTGCTTCTTCAGCCTTTTTCTCAAAGACTTCTTCTACATCACTACAAGATGTATTTTCATAAAAAGGATTTTTATCACCATAGAAAGTATCTTCTCCCATATATCAAAGGATTAAAAATTAGTTGAGGCGATTATACTATAAGTTTAGTTGGGAGTAAATATGAGCAAAATGAGTGTGCAGGGACTCGAACCCTGAACCTAGCGATTAAGAGTCGCTTGCTCTACCGATTGAGCTACACACCCACCAATTCCTTCGCATAATATCACGATATTCGTGAACTTTCAACACTAATTATCCCCCTTTTTTTCTAAAACAATATTCTTTCTAACAAGTAGAGGTTTTTTAACACTACCTTTGAAAATCAAGTCTCGTTCTTTAAGATTTGTAATTTCATAACCAGGAGTCAAAAGTTCTAGCTGGTATTCACCACCAGGAACCAAAAATTTATAACGTCCCCTTTTGTCAGTTACTCTTTTAGCTATCAATTTTTCAAATTTCAATTCTCTTAATCCAAGAGATACACCTTCAATTAATTCACCTTTCCTATTCTTAACTAAGCCAAAACTATGTCTTTTAGACGTAGGGGAAGCCAAGAAAAGATGCAGACCTATTAAAGGAAGATAAATTATCAAAATTATGAGATTAAATGTGCTTGGATCTCTAACATACAAAAAGAGCGCTAGAAGGAAACCTAAACTTATGAAGATTTTCTGCAAAAACAAGAACATTTTACCCAGCTTATTTAATACATAAGTTTTGTAATATGCTAAATGGGAAGAATCTAGAGGATCAAGGGGTATAGAGTACTGTATATTGGAATCCTCCTTAATCACAAACCTACCCCCCCTATAGATATTTTCCAAAGGAGGATCTACTTTTCCTGTTATTAATTTTGAAGGATATGAATAATTAGGGCTGGAAACTTTTAAAAAATATTCCCCTCCCTCAAGACTCGCGGTAAAGATGCCATAAACATTTGTAACTGTTGTCGTTATTAATTTCTTCCCCTTGTATATTCTAATGATAGCTCTGTTTATTGGTTCTTTAGATATAGCATCATATACATAACCATAGGGTAGAATCTTTTTCTTTTTTCTAAAAATAGCAAATAGGCCTAGAAGAAGTTGCCACAATGGATAGAGTGTTGCCGGACTTAATGCAATCGTAAGAAGAGTAGCTGGAGCCAAAGTAGAAACAAGAGCTATAGAACCAGTTCTAAATCTAAGCTCATCAAGTTCTAAATCTTGTATATATGAAATGGCTTCCTCCATATTTCTTCTGAAAGGCGGCAAGGGTTCTACTGGGACAGGTTCTTCTTCAACAATTTCTATTTCTTTAAGCAGATAAAAACGCTCCTCCTTACATAATGAACCTATATTACCTACAATATCTTCGGCTTCAACACAATATTCAAGCAAGTATTCATTATTACCTACTTCATAATTAAATAAATCACTTTCTTCAAAAACTATATAGTGGAAATCATTCATAGAGGAAATAGAGCCACAAGATGCATATACTCCTTCATTTGGTATTTTACATTCAAATTTTACATTTGAAACACCAGATAAATCTTTTATCAGAAAAGTAAACCTTACAAAATTCCTTTGATTTCGAGTAAAAGTTTCAAAATCGACCTTCTCTATATCTGGAGGTTCATCATCCTGTATACTAAAAACCACATTTGAAAAGGAGCTTTCTACACCTGCAGAGTTCCTTAACATTCCTCTATAAAAATAACCTTGAGCATGATCTAAATTTTTGAAGGTGAAAACATTAAAAGAAATCCAACCACTACTAGCTGGTGATATGAAATCAGCATTTCTTGAAATTTGGATATTATATTGATAATTACCCACTAAATTGTTCCAAGTTATTCTTCTCGTTAAACCTTTAGAATAATTTGGCAGACTGTGTAGTTGTAATGTGGGTAATTGAGTTACTTGAAGCCAATCAAATGCGTCAATCGTAAAGTTGAGAGGTATTGTCCTATCCTGAGCCGTTACCCTAACTGTTGCCACTTCAAAAC
Organism: Patescibacteria group bacterium; assembly: GCA_007136035.1. Taxonomy (GTDB): domain Bacteria; phylum Patescibacteriota; class Dojkabacteria; order SC72; family T1SED10-24; genus PWIP01. Next base: position 9,018 of record SLHS01000035.1, read on the forward strand.
CTCTTATCCTACCTTCAGCAACACCATTGCTGTTTGTTAAACCAACAGGTTGTTCAATATCCCACAGGGCTAAGTTAGGACGATCTATTTGAAAGAAAATTCTCCTCCCAGGTAGAGGGTTTCCATTGGAATCAACAAGAGTTATTCTAACTCTTGACCACATACCTTTTTCAACAATTGGATCTAAAACTTCAATCATTCCTTTAGGTTTCTCTGCCTGTATACTCGAGACTATATTTGAATATCCACTTTCTATCTCAGCAATATTTCTTGCCTTCCCCCGATAATAGTATACTTGTCCATTCTGAAGATTGTGAAAAGTAAATCCACTCGAAGTTATCCAACCAGAAGTTTTCTCAATTGTATTAAAAGAAGCATCTAGAGAAGCTTCTATGAAATATTCATAGTTACCGCTGTGCGGACTCCAAGTTATCTCGCGAGATAAGCCAGAAGTATACATCGGTAATTGATTCAAAGTAATTGTTGGTACTTCGATTACAGTTAAATTATCAAAGTCTTTAATCTCAACATCTTGGGAAAAAGTTTTATCAATAGCACTTACATTGATTGTACCAGTAACAAAACCACGAACTCTCGTCTGGAAGATACCATTGCTATTTGTTGTACCTGAAGGGTTCTCTATTTCCCAATTATTTAAATTTGCAACATCTAAATCTATCTCTACTTGTCTACCTGGTATTGGATTACCCTGAGAATCTAAAACCGTAACCCTAACCCTAGACCAAATTCCTTTTTCAACGACAGGATCTAAAACCTCAACCCGTGAAAAAAAATCTTCATCTACAAATGCGGTAACAGTGACACCATCTGCAGATTGGAGATAAACAGCATAAGCAGCAGACTCCGTTATTAGACCTCTTTTTAAATCTACAATTATATTATTACTACCACTAAAAAGACCTGTAGACAAATTTGAACTTGGATCTATTCTTACTCCATAAGAAGTTCCCCCAACCAAAGAATCTATACCTGTAATTTCAATTGTATCATTGGAATAATTCCCTCCTCCTTGATAACATACTGCTTGTAAATTACCAGGCAATGGAGCATCTATCTGCCAACCCTCAATATTAATATTTGTCGCCACAGTACCTGAAACGGACAATGAAGCAGCATCTTCTTTACACCACTGGCCATAGCTGTTTACAGGGAAAGACACTGTCAACCCACTACCAGAACTAAAATCCTCACTGGGAGTAATTAGTAAAAGCATTTCAACATTCGTTGTATTAGTATAAAAAAAAAAAAAAAACAAATAACTTGGACTTAAACTATGAACAAAGGTTGCACTAAAAACGAAAAGCAGTAAAGAAAAAAGGATTAGTTTAAAAAAGACTTTTTTGTACATACAAATCTATAAATTTCGTTAAATTTTTTGATAGATAATTCATTTCACAAGATTTAATTAGTGCAGAATTATCCCTAAGGTTACTATCAAGATAACACTTTTCACAAAAAATCTCAAAATTCTCTAAATTAACATATTCTACACAATCAGCATTCCCACACTTTGAACAACTACTGTATGGTAAAAGTCCCATATTTTTCAAAAAACCCAAACGAAACTTATTAACATCCTCATCTTTAAAACCATTTTTGAGAACATAATAAAGTTTTTCATAAAAATCACAAGATTCATCGCCTTCTTCCACACACCTATTTAGAAGTGAAAGAATTCTTTCAATACCTTTCAAATTTGAAGAAGAGTAGTCTGGAGAAAAAACACTCTTCGTTTCCAGTAGTACACCCATACCTTTATTACGATAAAAACTGATTTGCGAAACTGAAAGAGTTTGAATGTTTCCCCTATTTTTACTCTCTATTTTTCTAATTCCCTTTGCAATTAAAGGGAATTTACCATAACTTTTTCCAACGACAGTAAGAATCTTATCAGCTTCTCTGTAATTTATTGACTTTATGACAATTACTTCATCCTTGAAAACGGGCATGTTATTCGTAAGCTCCATATCTTGTAATTACAACAATAGGAGTTTTTAACAAAATTAATATATAAAAAATTATACTCTTTTTTTTAAAATATTCATAATCACAACCAATTCTTTCTGGTATTGTCAACGAGTTTCTTCCAGATATCTGCCAAAGACCCGTTATTCCAGGCTTAAGTTTAAGGACAGAATTTATTTTCTTTTTAAAAGAGGGGTATTCCTTACGGTATAAATCTATCTCCTGCTTAAAATACGCCCTTGGCCCAACCAAACTCATCTCACCCTTTAGGACATTAAAAAGTTGAAGTAATTCATCAAGATCAAATCTTCTGATAATTTTACCAATAGGCGTAATCCTAATATCATCCCTTATTTTTAACTTCGCTCCTTCCTTATCATATTTTGCCTTTAAATTGGCAAAATCAGGATTAGTATGCAAAAGTTCATGAGCTCTGGGAACCATAGTTCTAAATTTGTACATAAAAAAAAGATCACCATTTTTACCCACACGCCAATGATTATCTGCATATATTGGAGATTTAAAATCTGTTAATTTAATAGCTAAAGCAATAACTATTAAAAGGGGGAGGAAAAGAAAAAGTAAGATTAAAGATAAAACGATATCTAAAAACCTAAAAACAATTTCCAAAAGGTTAATCTTTTTTAAGAATTTCATCCGTTAATTCAACCATCTTATTTTCAAAAACATCAAAACTAAACCTTTCTGCTTGCTCCTTGCATTTCTCCGGTTCAAAAGAATAACTATTCCATTTTTCTAACTCCCTTTGTAATGAATTCACTGTATGTTCTTTAAAAAATTTCCCCGTAACACCATCAACTATTGTTTCTAAAACACCACCACCAGCAAATGCAAGAACGGGGCAACCAGCCGCATTTGCTTCGATTGGCACAATACCAAAATCCTCATCTTTTACTGGAAAAATCAGAGCTTTACATTTAAAAAGCAAGTTAGACTTTTCCTTATTATCAACATAACCAAGAAATTCAATTAAGTGTTCTCCACCTAATTCTTTAACTCTTTTTTTCAAATCTTCAACAAAAGACCCTTTACCTGCTATCTTTAATTTTTTCCCTGCATTTATACAAGCCTCAACCATTAAATCAACCCCTTTATATCTTTCAACTCTACCCACATAAAAAAACCAATCTTCCCTACTTTTATATTGTGGATTAAATTTTATATAATCCATTTCAACAGGGGGATAAAGGACCTTTGCATCCAATTCATAAAATTTCTTAACTCTTTTCGCAACCTCTTTCGAATTTGCCGCCACCATATCAGCTTGTCTAGCAGCATTTTTGTCTTTCTTCCTCCAACATCCATGTAATACTGGTTTAAAAAGAGAATACATTTTATATGAAAATTTATGAGTATGACGATCAGACCTTGTATCTAACCAAAGATATCTTGGAGGAGTTAAACAGTAAAGAAAATGTTTTGTTTTTTTTGGTGTTTTAACAAATTTCGCAAAAGCAGAAGATACAGAAATTACCAAATCATAACCTTTTAAGTTTAACATTCTAAAAGCTAATGGGTACAAAAGAAAGTATTCCTCCCGAAATCTTTTCTCAAACGGCATTTTTTGAACAAAAGAAGCTCTAACATCTTTACCCTGAAAATGCTTTTCTAAAACATCCTTTTCATATATAGATGTATATATTGTCGAATTGGGAAAAAGTTTTGTAAAAGCAAGAATATCATCTTGAGCACCTCCCCAAAATTGCAATTCGTCTGAAATTATTGCAACTTTCAAATCTTTAAATTTTTTCTTTTTTAAATTCTTCATATTTTTTACTTGCGAAATCTGCAAATTCTTTTAAAAACTTTTCTTCTGAGAAATACTGTGCTCGAGATTTTAAATCTTTTTCTTTAAAAGATCCTTTCTTAAAATTAGAAATTAGTTTTGAAAGTTCATCAACAGAAGAAAAAAAATGGCCTGTTTTTTTCTCCTCAACTGTTTCAGTTAAACCACCATAGTTATATGCGAGAACCGGACATCCACAAGCCATGGCTTCCAATGGTACAAGCCCAAAATCTTCAATTCCAGGAAAAATAAATGCTGTAGCATTAGAATAAACGGCTTTTAGTTGCTCATCTGATATATATCCTAAAAAGAGAATATTTTTTGACTTACCTGCTAATTTCTTAAGATATTTTACATCTGGGCCATCACCAACTATAACTAATTTTTTGTTTTCCTTCTTACATGCTTTAATTGCCCAATCAATCCTTTTGTAATCATAAAGTCTAGAAACTACAAGATAGTATTCTTTTTTAAATGACTTTGGTATTAAATTGCCTAAGTGACAACTACCTTCTTGAAGCCAAAAATCTAAGATACCCGGATAAATTACTACAGAATCACGATGATATCGATGTTGAATTTTTCTTTGAATAAATTTCGATATAGCAACAATTTCATCAATTCTTTGAGCCGCTGCATAATCCCATACTCTGTAAAAATTCGAAAAGAATGGAGAAAGAACATCTATCAAAAATTTCAACTTTGATGTTCTAAAACTTCTTTCTTTATCCCAATATGTTCGAGGTGGTGTTAAAAGTAAGCATATATGTAATTGCTCCATTGTTGTAATAACACCTTTAGCAGAACCTGCAGATACACTTATCACAAGTTCATAATCTTTTAAATCAAGCATTTCAAAAGCCCAAGGTGTCAGAATGTTATAATGATTTTTTAGTATTTTTCTATAAAAAGGTTTTTGTAAAAATGTCGTATGAACATTATTATCAATATCTTTATATTCATCTTCATTAAATACTGCTGTATATATATCTGCTTTGGGAAAAATCTTCAAAAGGGAATCAATATTCCTATCAGAGCCACCCTTTGCCAACATGGAATCTACTACTAAAGCTACTTTAAGTGAAGAAATCTCTTTCATACAAGAGATTTTACCAAGAGTTAATTAAGAGTACAACGCTATTTTATTTTCCCCATCATTAAACTTGTTTGTTTTCTACAGCGCTTGTTCAAAATCAATGGCATACAAATTAACCCAACACCAAGCATAATACCAAAAGCATTAAAAATTGACGTTCGGGGGAGAGGTACTGTTTCTTCTTGTCCCGATTCTGATTCGGGCTCAGATACTGATTCTTGTATTTGTAAAGTTGTAGTATAGTTCCCAGAACCATCGGTAATTTCTGCAACACCCGCAGTTTCGACAGAAACAATTTCTACCACAGCTTGCCCTTCACCTGTAGATTCAAAATTTAGAGTAGCAAAAACCCCATCATTACCACTATATGGCTCGGTTAATATGAAGCAGTAAAGAAATATATCCTGGAATTCTGCAGTATCTCTTTCTAAACCATCTACCTCACAACCACTGATATTACCAGAATCAAAACTTGTAAAAGCTATATCACCACCATATTCAACCGACATTTCAATACCGTTTATTTCACTACCACCGCTATTTACAACAATATTAATCGCTTTACCTGTTCCGTCTATCGTTCCACTAATGGGATCCAGAAAGATTGAACCAGAAGCATGTACAACACCAGAGGAAACGGAAACAAAAAGAATTACCAAGAGAATTACTATTTTTTTCATTATTTTTAAAAAGATAACTTATTTCTCATAGAAAAAGTTTCCTGACCATTCCTACTCTTGTATACTAGCAAAATACTTGAAATTAATACAAGTACAAACCCTATTAAAATTCCTGTGTTTTCAAAAATCGATGTTTCAGGCAATCCATCATCTTTAAGAGGCGTTGAATACCTAGAAGCAGAGCAGGAAATTGATTCTGAAGATGTAGCACATTGCCAAGTTACCCTTGAACCCGGCTCCGGGAATTCCGGGTTTAACGGGCTTACATCCCCTCCTAGACAAAATGAACCTGTAGGCCAAGTCATGGTTTCATATGCAAAAATTTGACCATTTAAAGTACCACATGATAGTGAAACAGGGGGAGCAGAAGGGGCAGCATCTCTCTGAGCAGAACAAGAAACAGCCTCTGTCCCTGCAACACAGGACCATGATGTCTTCGAACCCTCACCAGGAAAACTTGGATTTGTAGGTTCTGAAACACCCTCTGAACAAAAAGTCCCTTGTGGCCAGGTTGTCGTTTGATATGCAAAGGTTTGATTATTTAATGTACCACATGAAGGCTGAGTATCCGAAACATCTAATGTTGTCGTATACTGACCATCACCACCAGTAAAGTTAACTTCTTGCCTATCATCTCTTACTGCATAATCAACCCTCGTAACATCAATTTCGCCCTGACCATAACCACCAATAGCTCTAAAAATAACGGAGGCAAAGACATCATCCTTCCCTTTATAAGTTGGTTGTGTAGCACTTATAAAACAATGTAAACCCCTAGAAGAACCTGAACCTGTCTCTTCAACCTCACAATTTTCTATTTCACCCTGTTCAAAACCAACATATTCTATATCACCAGAATATTCAAAAGTTACATCTATACCACTAACATCTTCACCTTGTGTATCAACAAGTAAATCTATTTTTTTACCCTCACCTGGAATTATCCCACTCGAAGAATCCAAGACAACAGCTACCCCTGAAGACACTTGATAATCACCTCTACTTCCTAAAACCTCGACCTCCCTTCTACTATCTCTTACAGCAAAATAGACTTCAACAACTTCTATTTTAGCCGATTCACTGCCTGTTGAACGAAAACTAGCTGTTGCAAAAACATCTCCACTTCCTTGATATGCTGAAGACTCTGGAGGGATAAAACAAAATAAATTCACCCTATTATCACCTTGAACAACATCCTCAACCTTACAATTTGGTATATCCCCATCAATAAAACTATCATAATGGATAGATTCTGTATATTCCAATGTTACTTCTACACCACTTATTTCTTCCCCATGGGTATCTATTATCAAATCTATATCTAAACCCTCGTCCGATATAATTCCCCTACTAGGGTTTAATTCTATACCAACCTCTGAAAGTGCCCGACTTCTTTCATCAAAAGTTTCTGAAGTAAAAACAAAATATGCGGTTAGTGCAAGAACCAACACTAAAAGGCCTAAACCACCGAATAAAAGGAATTTTTTATGTTCATACTTTCTTCTCAACATACCCAATAATATCAATAATTCAAATATCTACAACTCTGGCAAATTTTCGACATCATCTTCTAAATCCTCATCTTCCTGATCCAATACATCCAACGCTGCTTCAAAATCATCACCCAAATCTCCAACATAAGTTCTTCTTCCATCTTCATCCTCTTCCTCTGGAAAAATTTCAGCTAATTCAACATCATCACTAGCCTGACCAGATTCTTCTTCAACACCAAACTCTTCCGTTTCCTCCCCAGAAACAGAATCATCAAATTGCATAGTACCTACTTTCTTTTCTGGAAGTTTCCTCTTTTCTGCTTCATTTAAATTATCTAAATATTCATTTGCTTCATCCCCATACAATTCCGCTACTTGTATAACCCTCATTGGAGCATTACAATCTTTGCACATTTTCACCTCATCTACCTCTTCACCACAATTAGAACAAGAATAGTGCACAACGTGGATACTAACTAAGGGCTTCATAACTTGTTTCTTTGTCCTCTTTGATTCCAAAAACAGGAAGCATAATTAAAATATACTTACAGAATAATACACTTTAATTATATAGTCAATAAACCCTATAAAAAAGGAAAGCACTAGCCGTACTTGGGGTAACAACACTTCTTGTATTTTTTACCACTATCACATGGACACGGTTCATTACGTCCTACTTTTACAGCTTTTTTAACAGGTTCCGTTCTTTTTTCCTTGTCTGGTTTCAATGTTCCATATGATTGTATCTCTTTCTTCAATGTATCCATATTAGAAACTGGTAGTTCTTCTTTTCTTACCACTCGAACTTTAAAGAATCTCGTAACAATAGCATTATCAATATTATTTAACATCTCTTCAAACAAACGAAATCCTTCATTCTTGTACTCTACCAAAGGATCTTTTTGAGCAATATTTCTAAGCGAAATACCTTCCCTTAAATCAGTCATTGTATCTAAATGCTGCATCCAAAATTGATCAATTGTCTGTAATACAAGATGTCTCGAAAACTCGCTAGTCGCTTTTGAGCCAATGTAATGGAGATGATGGATAAATCCTACTACGGCAAGTAAAACATAGCTGTTTAATTGTCTAATACTATCTTGTTCTTTAGTTGCTTCTCTAAAAAATTCCGTTGAGTCTTTGTAACCTAGAGATTTACAAGCAATTTCTGTCAATTCTTCGGTCAACATAGATTTTAACTGAGCAACAGTTTTTCTTTCCTCCACATTATCAATTTGCATATCATCAGAAAGTTGAGCAGAAATTACAAAACGGATATTTTCAATAATTTTTTTTAAAATCCATAAACTAAGAGGATTATTTACCAAAGGATATTTTTCAAAGGAATCTATTTTCCAAGTAGATTCATCTCTTAATGAGAACCTATCTAGTTCACTCATCACCTTACTTACATCAAGATTTTTAAGATATTTTTTGTTAAATTTAACAACTCTACCAGTATCCAAAGATTCAATAATGTAAAGAATTTTTCTTCTAAGCCCATAAATTATTTCTCTTTGCTGATTAAGTACGTCATCATATTCCACTAATCTTTTTCGAATATCATAATTACGTCCCTCTACCTTCTTTTGGGCTGATTCTATTGATTTACCCAAAACTCCAACAGAAATAGGCATACTATCATCCATACCTACTTTACCCATAATATTTCCGACATTATCTCCACCAAAAAGTCTCATCAACTCGTCTTCAAAAGAAACATAGAATCTAGACTTGCCTGGATCTCCTTGTCTACCTGAACGACCTCTCAACTGATTATCAATACGTCTTGATTCATGTCTTTCAGAACCTATTATGAAAAGACCACCTAGCTCTTTAACACCCTCACCTAAAGCAATATCTGTACCTCGACCTGCCATATTAGTGGCAATAGTCACTTGTTCCTTTTGACCAGCCTTAGAAACAATACTCGCCTCACTTTCATGATGCTTTGCATTCAAAACACTATGCTCCACACCTTCTTTTGAAAGCATATCAGAAAGTACTTCAGATTTTTCAACAGAAGTTGTACCAACAAGGATTGGTTGTCCTTTAGCATTATGCTCTTTAATATCCTCAACTATCGCTTTGAATTTACCCATTTGGGTTCTAAAAACAGAATCTGGTTGATCATCTCGAATAATTGGTTTGTTAGGAGGTATAACTACAGTATCTAGTTTGTAAATTTTAGAAAATTCCTCCGCTTCCGTTAAAGCAGTTCCTGTCATACCAGCAAGATAGTCATAGAGACGAAAATAATTCTGTAGAGTTATAGTTGCAAGAGTAATAGATTCTTTTTTAACTTCAACTCCTTCTTTAGCCTCAATAGCTTGATGAAGTCCCTCACTATATCTTCTACCCTGAAGAACTCTACCAGTAAATTCATCAACTATCAGGACTTCACCATTTCGAACCATATATTCATCATCTTTTTTGTAAAGCTCTTTAGCTTTAAGAGCATTTTCCAAATGATATGCAAATATTGCATCCTCATATACATTCTCCTTGTTTAAAAGTTTTTCAACACGATCAATTCCTTCATCATTTAAAGAAACAGCATGAGATTTTTCATCAACAACATAATCTCTCTCATTTTCTAACTGACGCACTAATCTTGCAAATTGCTTATACATTTCATTTGAGTCTTCAGCACCTTGAGAAATTATAAGGGGGGTTCTAGCTTCATCGATTAAGATTGAGTCAGCCTCATCAACTATTGCATAATGTAAAGGACCTTGTACCCTCTCCCTAAAACTTCTAGCCATATTATCTCGCAGATAGTCAAAACCAAACTCATTGTTAGTACCATAAACAATATCACAAGCATAGGCTTCGTGCTTTGTACACTCAATTAAATTCACCCCACTCATTTGATCATATTTCATAAGACCTCTTTCTTCCATTTTCTTTTTTCTTTCGGCTATCAAATCCTTACCTTCCTTACCCTTTAGCTTTGCAGCTTCGTCATCAGGAATAAATTTAAATTGTACTCCTGAATTAATAACGCCAACACTAATTCCAAGAGCATTTAAAATATGACCATTCCATTCTGCATCTCTTCTAGCAAGATAATCATTTACTGTGACAACATGAGCACCTTTTCCAGTTAAAGCATACATATACAAAGGCAAGTTAGCTGCAAGAGTTTTTCCTTCACCTGTAAAAAGCTCAACTATTTTGTTTTCAAAAAGAAAATACCCTGCCATTAATTGAACATCAAAGTGTCTATGACCTGCAACTCTCTTTGATGCTTCACGAACAACCGCAAATGCTTCTGGAAGAATTTCTCGTAACTGAGTTTTTCTTTTTTCCAATTGAACAGAGTTCTTTTCCTTAGTAGCATCAACAAGAATATTTTGCTGTGTTCTGGCTTCTTCTAAAATAACACCCAAAGTTTTTCTAAACTTTGAAGTTTTTTCCATCAACTTTTCATCAGAGAGTTTTGATATTTTCTCTTCTAAATCATTAATTTCTTTAATTAATGGCTCTATCTTTTTCAGTTGTTTTTCATTTGAGTCAAAAAGACCTGAGAGGAAATTAAACATAAATTTGATTATACAAGTTATATCCAAAAATTTACAGAGTTTTCAGAAGATTTAAAATTTCTTTTCAGATTCCACAGCTATTCTTAAAGCAACTAACTTCATAGGGACAAATTTTGAAAAAATATTTACTAGCAATAATTCTAACAATACTATGTTCTGCACAAACACATGCATCCACAGAAGGAAGGATCTTTTTAGAAGTGAAGGATGGGAAAACAAACTTAGAAAAAATTTACCAAAGAGGTATTAAAGAAGAAAATCTTAGAAAAGCACTTTTATACACTGGAGAATTTTTAGATATCTCTGAAGATTTAAAAAGAAAATTAAGGGATGAAGAAAAAACACTCGAAATAGATATTAATCCTGAACCTGGAAAAAATCCATTTGTAAAAATACTCTACTCTTTCAACAACCCTCCTGAAATAGAATTACTTTCTCCAAAAAATGGTTCTTTAACAGAAAGCAATGAAGTTCTTTTAGAATGGAAGGGGAAGGATTACGATGGGAAATTTTTAGAATATTCTGCTGAAATATATAAAGACAAGGAGTTAGTTAAAAAAACTTCTTGGTCTTTACAAAATTATCATAGTATCAATTTAAAGAGCGGGGAGTATTTTTGGAAAGTATATGTTAGAGACAATAGTTTTTTAAATAATGTTGTGATTTCTCAAACATTTAGCTTTGAAATTTACAAAGAACCTCTACTAGAACCTCAAATTGTTTTTCCAAAAAATGGTTTTTTAACAAATGAGAAACAAATTAATTTTGTAGCAAAAACAAATGATGAAGTAATTAATCAAATTTTTCTAAATAATAAGCTATTAAAAGAAACAGTTTCAAGTGAAATTGATATCAAAATTGACCTTTTAAAAGAGGGGAAGAATGTTATTAAAATAATATCTTTAAGAAACGAAGAAAAAGCAAAAAAAACAGTTACATTTCAAACAAAATGGACTCCTCCAAGTAAGCCTGATTTTGAGTTCAAACTTGAAGGAGAGGAAGTATTTTTACGAATTAAAAACGAAGATTACACAAAAGCATATATATACATTGATTATGAATTTTTTAAAGAAATAGGCAAAACCTCTAATTGGATTTCTCTAGGACAAGAAATCTACGGAGAAACAAAAATCGGAGTTATACTCGAAGATGAATTTGGAAACAAAACAGAAATTCTCTACAAAAACTTCGTACCTGAAGATGAAGTTTTAGGAATCGGAAGCTCTGGTAGTCAGTTACCTAATCCACTAATCCCAAATCCTAGCATTTGTATGTACAAATATAACAGTACACGTAAACGTTTCGAGGGAAGAAGATGTAATATAACTGCACCTAGAATTCTAACAGTCGAGAATATCAACCAAAATAATAATTATAGTGTGAGTATCGTAGGAGTCTATAATCCTGATATGTTAATTTTAATTGATGAATACAAATGTACATTACCAATAGTGTGTAACGAAAAATTTGTCAAAAGAACCAGATTTATTACAAGCCCATATACTGCAATTAACGTTCACCTTAACGAGAGTTTTAAAAAAGTAAATGAATTTAGAAAAATCAACAAATATTTTTTTGCAACTAGATTCATCGAAAGAAACAATCCTATAGGCAAAAGAACAAACCTAAGATACCATATAAATCATGGGATTAGGTATGATGAGAATTGGATCAATATTAATTTCCTTTCACCATACTCAAACACTAGAGCTATTCCACCAGCCAGAAAAATCTCAAATAATACATCAAGCAGAATTTTTCGATTTCCATTTTCAAGAAATATCGGAGTTACACAATGGCACGGATATACAGCTTTTCAATCACCACACACCGGCATCGATTTTGGATCTTACAGGGAACCTATATATGCAGTTGGAAACGGAATTATTCGCGAAGCAAAGTGGGATGATTATGCAGGAGTTTGTCTTAGTGGAGGATATTTTGTAAGGATTGAGCATGATAACGGCATGAATAGCGTATATCTTCACTTAGAAAACTTTAGAAAAAGTAATGGTAGAAACTGGAGAGTTGGAGAAAGAATAAGAAGGGGAGAATTGATAGGGCGAAGTGGAAATACCGGTGCGTTCAATTGCCAACCGCTAGGATATCATTTACATTTTGAACTCAGAAAAAATCATCTTCAAAGAAATCACGTAAATCCAGTTCCTTACATAAATGTAAACTGGGATAACATACCAACATTAAATCATACAACATACCCTGATAGATTAACTGGAAACAATCCTCATCCAACATGGTAGACATTAAAAAAACCACAATTTTGAAAATGTTCATATTTACTTCTCTACTAATTCTTTTTTTAATTTCATCCCTAATATTTTTCAAGAAAAATGAATTACCTATTAAAGAAGAAAATATATTATTTCACCTTTATGAAATACAAAATCCAGACCAAATACTTTGGTATAAAGAGGAATTTTTTGTCACAAAGGATAGCAAGATCAAAAAATTAAATATTGAGAAAAGAACTCTCGAAGATTTTAAAGCTATCAAACAAAATCAAATTCTAGGAATTTACAAAGACGAACTTGTTCTAATGGAATACGAGAACTATATTATAACCACACCGGAAGAAAATGCTACAGATATTGTAATTTTAAATTTGGAAGAAGAAGAAATTTTCTCCAAAAGTTTTCACGAAACTATAAAACCTTTGTATATAAAAGATAATTTCTTGTTTTTAATTGATAACTATCTAAATTCTCCAGAAAGAACTTACAGGGTTAATTTAGAAAAAGGAGAAATAGAATTTGTAAAAATTGAAACACAATTGATTCTAGAAGGAGATGAGAAAATTGAAGTTCTAGATAAGGATAATAATCTCCTTTTCAATATACCGAAAGTGAATGATATAATGTCATTCAGTGTTAACGAAAATTTAGATAAAATTGCCCTAATAGATACACAGGGAACTATTTGGATATTTTTAAAAAATCCAAATAATTAGAAAAGCAAAAATAATTCCAAAACACAAAAATACCTTCAAAGCTATAGACAATATTATTCCAAGAAAGGAACCAGTACCAGCTCTAATAGCGTCACCTTTTTCTCTTTTTGCAACTAAATATTCTAAGGCAAAAGCCCCTAGAAATGGTCCCATTATTAAACCTGGCAAGCTAAAAAAAACAAATCCCAAAAAAGCACCAGCTACTCCACCAAGCATACCCCATTTACCACCACCATATTTTTTTGCAGCAAGAGGAATTACAAGATTATCAATCAATGTGACAATTAAAGCTAAAAAGAACGTCAAAATCAAAAACCAAAGAGGTATTTCAACCAATCCACGAACTATAGCTGTGAGAAGAATACCTGCCCAAATTAACCAAACCCCTGGTAAATTTACAAAAGTCAAAATTAAACCACCAAAAAGCAGTACAAAAACTGCCAAGAAAAAAAATACCTCACCTATTATTTCCCACATAAACTTTTAAAAACTTCATAAGTTATGTTTCCCGTTTTCTCCCAATTATACCTCAAAGATCTTTCATATCCTTTTTGAGCGATATCATTTGTAAAATTTTCAGCAATGAAAGTTTTAAACAAAACCTCACCCACTTGTTTTTCTCGAGTACCATCTACAAATATACCCCCATCACCAATCACCTCTTTGTAAATATCACTCTCATGAACAACAACAGGAGTTTTACTACGCATTGCCTCAACAACAGAAATACCAAAACCCTCATAAAGAGATAAGTGTATGAAAGCGAAAGAATTTTTCAAAAGAGAATATCTTTGTTCATCTTCATAGAATCCTGTAAAAATTACCTTGTCCTCGATTTCTAGCTCTTTAATTAAATCCTGAATTTCTTGAACTTCAGGTTTTTCACTTTTTACAAAATCTCCACCAGCAATTACAAGATATGGACAATCCGAAAAAGTCATATCTTTTTTTTCTTGAAGATTATTTAAAAATTCATAATAGCCCTTGATAACTCCAATAGAATTCTTACTTTTATTTATACCTCCTCCCAAATAAATAAGGTATTTTTTCTCAAAAGCATCAGAGGGTAAAAGTTTTGAAACATCTACTTCCTTTTCTTCAATATCAACACCCAAATGAGAAACTACAACTTTCTGCTCAGGATATCGTGGGAAATATTTTAGAAAATCTTTCTTTGTAGCGTTTGAATTACAAAGTATTTTCTTACAAAAACGAGCTCTTCTCATAGTTCTCCAATATTGTATTTTGCGAAAAAAGTTAAAAAACTTCCCCTTTTGAGAATACATATTAAAACGTGGGAGATTCATATCATGTACAAAGAGGACTGTTTTTAAAGAAAAAACTGGGAAATTTCTCCAAAAATATGGACAAAAATATATACTGCCTTTCTTTTTCTCTCTACGAATCACCGAAAGGAATTGACTTGCATACCAGAAATTATTCAAATAGTTGTTGGATCTAAACTTACCTACTCTAGCAACTTTGCAATTTTTGAAATCGTTGAGATAATTATCAAGAGTAGATTCTTTTCCATCAAAAAGTAAGACAGAAATTTCTAAGTTAGAGTGATTTTTCAAAAGAGAAAGAACGATATTTTTCGTATACTGTCCTATTCCATGGAAAGCCATTTCGTCCTGTGTTGTAGTCGCATCTATAATTACATGCATATTACAATTCTAACACTTTTATGACATAAAGTGTTTTGTTTTTTAAAGAAATTTCTTTTTCAAGTTCTAACCAATCAACATCCCAAAAAACTTCTACTTCATCATTTTTCAATACAACATACCCTATTCTAGATATATCGTAACGTTCCACTTGTCTTTTTAAACGTTGTTCATCTCTAACTACAAACTTGTAAGTGTTTGCATTGCCAAGATTTTTCAAGTGCTCTTTTCTTGGGATCCAATCACGAAGTTTCCATCTGAATTCTGGTTCGAAATCAGTATCTTTTCTGTAAACAAGAGGGAGAAGATCCCAACCTGGATCACTTAAAAATATATTTTCATCTTCATCAAAATACTCCATTACCTCAACTACTTCATAATCTTTACCCCAATTAAGATATTGATATATCTGCCCTCTAGCATAGAAGAAATACATTACTACTCCAAATGAGAAAAACGAAATTATTAGGATTAAAACAATCTTGAGAAAATATCTCCTTTGTTCCCAAAAAAGATATACAAGATAAAGTAGAGAGACAACCAAATTTAAAATCACTTTTTGCCAGACATATTCCTCTTCAAAAAACAGCCCTGCTGTAGTCAATACTAAAGTTACCAAAACTATCGTAAGAAAAGCCTTCCTGTTTTTAACAAGGTCTTTCAAAAACATCAGGAAGAAAATTATGACTATTGGAGTTATGGGGAAAATATACCTGGTAAAAGATGACTTTACTACAAAGATGAGAGCGTAGAAGAAAAGCATAAAGGTAAAAGCAATTAAATCGTATCTTTTTTGTTTTCGGAATTTAGGGAACAAAAAGAAACTAGTTAAAAAAGCAGGGAAGAAAATAATTTTTGGGATTGAAAGAAATGAAAAACTGTAAGGATACAAAAGTTTACCTATGTAAAGAATTATTGTGTTAAAAATATTTACAAAAACATTCTCCTTCTCAACTTCATCCTCTACTGTTGTTTCAATTGTGGGAATTTGTCTTTGCTGCTCTGAACTCAGATTCCTAGTCGCTACTTCCGGTTCAAAATGTCTTAAATGATATTCCACTCCAGATTCTGTAAGTCCTATGGTAGAAAGCAAAAATGTATTTATTGGTACAAGAGTTGTAAAAACCATCAGAACTATTAAAAGAGTTAATGGTAAAAAAGTTTTTACATTTTCAAGAACTATTTTTTTCCAATTACCCCACTCAGAAAAGAAAATGTATATCAAAAGCCCAGGAGCAATCATCATCATTACATACTCCTTCGCATCAAGAACAAGTAGGAGTGATAATCCCAGCAACCAACGAGACTTTTCGTAAACAATACAGTACACAACAAGAAGTAAACACAACAAAACAGGTATTTCCCTCATGTATGTTGGATAGTTTAGTATGAATTGAAAATTTGTAAAAAGTAAAAGTACTCCTGCCAACGCCCAAAGGTTTGAGTGGAAAAGTTTTTGTAAAATTTTGTAAAAAATATACAGAGAAAAAACTCCCAAAATAATTGTCCAAACACTAGCGAGTATTAATGAAGGGCCAGTAAATATGAAAAGCAAAGCAACAGGAAGTTTAAAAAGGAATCCATGGATTCCAACAGCATAATTGCCAATCCACTGACCACTTTTCAAAACCTCAGTCATTATCATTGTTTCTCTAAGATAGAGGTCATCGTCTAGAGTTGCGTTTTTGAAAAAGAGCATTGATATCCCAAAGGCAAAAGCTAGAATTAAAAAAATCCAAATTCCTTTTTTTTCTAAAAATTCTCTCATTACAAATCAACTTCAAACAAATATACTTTCTTGTTTTGTAGTTTGTGAACTTCCTCTTTTACAAAAATTGGATCTTCAATTAAAAAATCAATCGTTTTCCAATCTTCTACCCTACTCAGATATTCATACTCAAATAGTTCTTCATCGATTGTAGGTTCTACAAAGATTAAATATTCTATCTCATTTTCCCCTAGGTAATTAATGAAAACTTCTGGATTAGTGTAGAATTCGTTATGTAGATATTTTTCACCGTATGCTTTTAACAAATCTTTTTTGGGGAGAAATTCCGCTAATTCCCATTTCCATTCAGGCCATGCGTATGTGTAGCCCATTTTAGTCTTAATTAGATCGAACGATCTTGTATTATTTATCCAAACATTTTCATTTTGAGGAACTATTTCAACTATTTCATTAATTTCCCTATTACTTCCAAATAATCTGTAATTGTAAATTTGTCCCTGAGTTAAAGAAAAGAGGATACTTGTACCAATCATTGCTATCATACAAAAAACAATTGTAGCTTTCTGGAAGAAGTTGTAAAAATATTTTGAATAAGGGAAGGGTTTTAAAACTGAAATTGCTATACATGCAAAAAGAAATGTTTCAATTGCAATCTTATGTATTAAATATGAGGTTTCAAAATAAAAACCAAAAGACATAAAAAGAAATGTTGCTATTAACACTCTGGTTATTTCCTTTTTATTTTCAAATGGATAATGTAGAAATTGAACAAAATATATTGCAACTAAAGGCATTATTGGGAGCAAATATCTACCATGAGAAGCTCGTAGAATGTATATTAGTAGAAAAGTCAAAAGTAATATGGGTAAAATCTTTTTGAAATCTTCTGTCTTGCTTCTTAACACCTTAAATGCCATGTACACCGCTGGAAGAATTATTATCTTAGGTATACCTATAAAAGAAAAA
The DNA here is from genome assembly GCA_007136035.1 of Patescibacteria group bacterium. GTDB lineage: Bacteria > Patescibacteriota > Dojkabacteria > SC72 > T1SED10-24 > PWIP01. The sequence goes on from SLHS01000035.1 coordinate 26,955, forward strand.
GTTCTCGGATAAAGAATCTTACCTATGTAAGAAAGTATTGTGTTTAAAAATCCCAATATCATCTGAACAATAACATGCATATCTTCAGTTATGGTAAATTGGAAAATTGTCCGTACTTCCTCATCTTTAAGCAGGTTTACCGTTGCACTATCAACAGCAAATTGTCCAGTTACATGCTCTACCCCCACACTTATAAATCCTAAAATCGAAACCACAAACATATTTATAGGTATTAAAGATGTCGTAAACATCAAGAGAATATAAATTAAAGAAGGTGCATAAAGCTGAATTGATTCAAGAAATATTTTTTTAATATTCAAAGGTTTATAATATTTCGCTAAAACCCAAATAAAATACCCAAGACCAAACATAAAAAAAAGATATTCTTTTGCGTCGAGAAGAAGAACAAAAACTAAACCCAAAATCCAAGGTTTCCAGTTTTTAAATATTCCATAAAAAAGCATCATCACAACAAACAAAGAGGGCATCTCTCGAAGATATGTAGGAGTTGATATTAGAAAGTGAAAGTTTGCAATTAAAAGGCCTGAAGCTAATATTGCCTTGTATCTCCAACCAAATGCTTCTTTAAGAAATTTATAGAAAAAATACAAAGATAAACAGGCTAATAATATGTTATACAAGGTAAGTAAAAATACTGATGGTCCAGTAAATATAAAGAGCAATGCAGGAGGAATTTTGAAAAGGAACCCATGCAAACCGACAGCGTAATCTCCAAACCAAACACCGTTTTTAATAAGCTCCGACATTAAAAATGTCTCATGTATATATATTGTTTCATCTGCTACTGCATCTCTGAACACAGAAAAAACAACAGATAATATTATAAACGTAAAAATAAGTGTATAAAAAAGAA
>SLHS01000001.1 GCA_007136035.1 Patescibacteria group bacterium
GCTATTATGTATTCTCCTTTTTTAGGAATGCTTTCTAGGTTGAAGTTTTGACTTTTAAGTACTTTTTCAGTTTCTGAATCTATTGGTATTGTAGAGTTTGTTTTGTTTATCAACTCTTTTATGGATAGCTTCCCATCACCTTTTATATGTGGTTTTAATCTTTTTACTATCCCTACAACTTCTTCAAGTAGAGTAAGAAATCTATAATTTTCTCCATGTATGTACTTTTCTACCATAACTTTTTTGGAGTTTTTGTTGTTTTTAAATGCGAAATTAAAGCTGGAAAGGACTTCTTCAGGAGATGTTGGCAAAACGCTCACGCCTTTGCCACCGAGCCCTACAGTTGGTTTTATCACAATATCTTTTTCTTCTTTGAAAAAGGCTAAGGCTTCTTTGGGTGATTTTATCAATTTATACTTTGGTGTAGGTATTCCTGATTTGTTTAAGATAGTGTTTGCAAGATTTTTATTTCCAGCAATTTTTTTACCTGGACTATTTATTAATGGTGTTACCGTTCTCACGATAAACCAATGCTTATTCTTGTATTCAAACCTTGCGATAAGTCCTTTTACAATGATTTCATAATTGATATCTAAGATATCTGCAGCTTCTAAATAATATGAAAGATGAATATTTTTGGCTTCTTTTAAATAGTCTTTCATAATGTTTTAAATAAATTTATTTTACAAAAGTTCTACTTGGATCTATTAGGCATTCTTTTAACTCTTTTCTTCCGAGTAGTAGGGGATATATTGTATCTTTCTGAGTACTTACGATAACCTCTATTTTTTTTGTCTCCCCTGCCATTTCGATTTCTATTTGTATAGCGGGTTTTACCTTCACTTTGGCGCTCTCTACTATGACTGCTGGGCGTGCGATTTCGTCATTAATTTCAAGCTCTTTTATAAATTTCTTTGCTTTTTCGATGCTCTCAAAGGAAACAGGAATATTTAGAGATTTAAAATAATCCGTAGCTTTTTCATAGCCCATTCTATTGGCTAAGCCTTCGTCTATCCTAGAAGTTATGATACCCGTATTTAATAGAGCTTTAATAGTTTGTGATTTATTTTTAGACTTATTAGGTTTAAGGGTATTCTTTTTGTTGTAGCGTATAGTGACTTTTTCAACTAATCCAAGTACCTGTTTTCCGCTAAAAAATTGCATGCATTCTTCAATTTCACCACCAAACAGTGTTTTTGCTAACCCTATGGCTCTTTTAGTTGAAAGGGGTTCTATTCCCTTGAGTCTCTCTAATCTGGGTCTTAAACCCATGTTATTGGCCATTTGTATTCCAAGACCTGGTCTGGCATTGAGTTCAAAGACTAAGGGGCCATTATTTTCATCTATGGCTATATCTACACCTAAAAAACCAATATTAGAAATTTCTTGACACTTTATAGCTGTTTCCAGTATTTTATCCCAATATGGTATTTGTATATCTTTTAGGGGTAAACTTTCTTGAAAATCGGTAGTATATTCAATATTAGTATAGGTATTTTCTAATAAGGATCTTTTTTTTAGTTGTATTGCATTTGTAGTTATTCCTGTAGCAATATTAACTCCTACGCAAATTCCTCCAGCGTGCAAGTTTGCTTTGCCATCAGATATCTTGGTAGGAAAACGTATCATCGCCATTACAGGCACTTTGTTGAATATAATTAGTCTGATATCTGGTACGCCCCTAAAAGAATATTTTTTAAGGGTACTGTGATTGAGTATTCTTTCTTCTATGATAACAATGTCTTTTGAGTCTCCCATGGAAAAGGAACCATCCAAAATTTTTTCGAAATGAATTCTAAGTTGTTCCTTACTCATTACTCTATGATTGGATCTAATCCAAGCAGTTTCTCCCTTTTTTTTGCCGTAGAAAACTATAATGCCGTTACCCCCGGTTCCACGATTTGGTTTCACTACAAAACTCTTTGGTAAAGATTCCCAATCAAAAAAGTCTAATTGCTTTTTTGTGCGTATAATTTTAATAGTTTTGGGGGTTTTAATATCGGCTTTGTTTAATAATCTCTTTGTTAGTATCTTGTTATCTGATATTTTTTTTGAACTAAGAGGATTGTAGGGACGTATATACTCCTGGTTCCTTCTGTTAAGCCCTAAAATTGTTCTATACTGATTTGTATTAATCATTTGATATTTTTTTAAATCGGAAAAAATCTTTGAATCTGAGTTCTTTGTATTGACCTATGAATAGGTTTAAGAGAAGTATTGGTATATGAATCCAGAGGTTTTGTACAAGAAATTGCTGCAAATTTTGCGATTGTAGGAGAAACCATCCAACCACTCCAATGGTTACAGTTTCTACTAATGAGCGTATTGTTGTTAAAAAGTCTTTTTTAACATATTCCTTAACGAAAAAATCTGAAAGCGCAGCTATTAGTATTATTCCTAGAGGTGGTACTGTTGCGATTTGATGATGATCTGTAGTTATAGACCAAGGTGAAAGCTCATTTAGGATCAAGGTTCCGAGTAAGATAAATGTTATGAAAATATAGTTTATCGTTATTCTTGACAGATAATGCATTCTAATTTGTTTGAGCAGGGAATATGATATTAAAGACGATATAATTACTGCTGCTGTTACTAAAAGACCGAACCGAATCCCTGTGAACACATAAGCAAAGGCTAGTGTCATGGGTGCATATATACCAAAGGTTTTAAACCCTATAATATATCTAGAAACATTTACCAGGGTTGCAATTATTGGAATAAAAAGCATGAAAATTAATATTTCTTCGGTAATGACAGAATCTTTAATCCAGACTAATATTGTATTCATCTCTTCCATAATATCTTTGTTGACAATTTAATAGCTACATTATATTACAGTTATGTGCATAAAAGAAAGAGACCTTAAAAAGGTCTCTTTACAATTTCAATAAAGTCAACTCGATTATTCAAGTTCTGCTTTGGCACCAGCTTCTTCAAGTTTCTTCTTCATCTCTTCTGCATCTTCTTTTTTGACTTCTTCCTTTAATGTTTGGGGTGTAGATTCAACAACATCTTTTGCTTCTTTAAGACCTAGGTCAGGGTTAATCTCCCTTACAGCCTTAATGACATTGATTTTGTTAGCTCCCGCGTCTTTCAAAACTACATTGAATACTGTTTTCTCCTCTTCTTCTGTAGGGGTTTCTGCAGGGGCTGCGGCTGGAGCTGCTGTTGGAGCTGCTGCGCTAACACCAAACTTGTCCTCCATGACTTTGACTAGGTCTGCTAGTTCCAAAACTGTCATTTTTTCGACAATTTCAAGAACTTTTTTACCATTATCTGTCAATTTTGGAAGATCTTTTTTTTTTTTTTTTTTATTTGTATATATTAAAAATTTAAATAATAAATTACTTTTCTGATAAAGATTGGTTTACTCGAATAAATCCTTTGACATTCCCAGTGAGCGAGTTCATTATCCCGCTCAAAGGAGCATTTAATGATCCCAAAAGTTTTGCATAAAGAACATCTCTTGTAGGAATTTCTGCCAATTCCATTATTCTTTCACCATCTATATATTCGTTTTCAATAACACCATATCTTGCATTAAGTATTTCCATTTCCTCTTGAGCTTCTTTAAGAAATTTTGCAGCATTTACAGGATCATCATCGAATGTAATGATTGCGCTTGCTCCAGTAAAATCTTGTGTTTCTAATGGCTGCTTAGTTTCTTGAAGAGCTATTTTAAATATTGTGTTTTTAATAACTGAGAAGTTAGAGCCAGATTCTTTTAGCTGCTTTCTTAGATTGAATAGGGTATCACTATCGAGTTTGTCGGAATTAACAATAATATACCCATTTTTTTCTTTCAAATCTTTCTTGTATTGTTCCAATAATTTAGTTTTGTCGGCTTTGCTTTTAGCCATTCTTCTAAGTCTAAAATTTTATTTTGAAAACTCATTATCTAACACGGATTTACATATACCATGTTTCTTTGATAATGATAGGATTATATGTATTTCACTCATAGGTGTCAAGCAAGTTTGAAATATATTTGTATCGATGTTAGATTGGAGTATATGGGAAATTCAAAAAAGAAAGTTTTTGTTGTTGGAGGTACGGGTTTTCTGGGCTATTATTCTTGTTTAGAATTTCTTAAAAAAGGTGTTCCAGTTACAACGATTTCAAGGGGGAATATTAAATTGGGTGATTGGTTTCCAAAACAGATTAAATTGGTTAAAGATTTAGATGTTTTTAAGGCAAGTCAGGAAGAATTGACCAGAGTTTTTGAAGGTTATGACATAATGATTTATTCTGTGGGTCCTGATGATAGGGTGGTTCCAGAAGCTCCCGCTTATGATTTTTTTCATGAGAAGTTAGTTGTCCAATGTTCAAAAGTTATAAAAGCTGCTAAGGATGCTGGTGTTAAGCGTGTAGTTATTATGAATTCATATTTTGCCTATTTTGACAGGGAGTTTGGTGGATTGCTTTCCCGAAATCATCCATATATTAAAGCTAGGACAGAACAAGCAAGAGTTTGTATAGATATTGGTAAGGAAGGTATTATGGATGTTATGGTTTTAGAATTACCATATATTTTTGGTTGTATGCCAGAAAGAAAACCTATTTGGCGAGATGTCTTTTTAAATAGATTCGAGAATATGAAAACTGTGTACTTGCCAAAAGGGGGGACAGTTATGGTTCATGTCAAAGATGTAGCAAGAACAGTTGTGGCTTCTGCTTTCAAAGGAGAGCACGGGGTTAGATACCCTATAGGATCTTATAATATGAAATTTACAGAAATGGTTAAAACTATGTATGAATATTTGGGAGTGGGAAAAAAGGTTTCGACTATACCGGCTTGGATATGCTATCTTGGTGGCCTTGCAATGAAGCGTAATTTGGCTAAGGAGGGAAAAGAAGCAGGTCTAGATTCTGCAAAACTTATGACTCAAATTATGTCCAAAGATTTTTACTACTCGCCAGAAAATATTGTACACACTGATAAATTTGATGTTAAAGAGGGTATAGAGAGTGCTATGAAAGCATGTTATCCTGAAAAATTTCCTGATTTTGATGCTACAGAGGAAGTAAAAGAAGATCTTGAAATTATTGAAGAAATTTGGAATAAAATTGATTTAGATTAAAAGTTTGAACTCTCTGTTTCTTTCGTCTATAATTAGTCCATGTCTTTTTCAATAAAATACACAATTACTAATGAACTTTTGGCTAATATAAAGGAAATTACGAGGGTCTCTTGTGAACTTAATAACAAAAAATTTTCTCATATAACCTACTCTGAAATTTTGAATCAAACGAAAAACTTCGGTTCTAAGGCTCTTTCTTTATCTCCGGAGGAAGAAAAAAATTATCTAAAGGCTTTGGAAAAATTCAGTAAAAAAAATATAGACTTTAATCTTAACACTATACTTTCGATACATTCACTTTTGATGAATGGCTTGGCTCCCAAAAATCAGGTAGGGAAATTTAGAAATGCTCAAGCTAAAAATTCTGTGAAAAATTTAATTAAATTAGTGAAAAATATTAAGAATGATACAGATCCACTAATTGTTGGCGGTTTGTTTTATAAAAATTTTGTGCAGATTGATCCATTTGTACATGGAACTGATAGAGTCGGTGTAATCGCTACAAGAATTTTCCTTATGGAAACCAAAATTAATGTTTTTAATCTTTTCAGTTTTGAAAAAATTGGCCAATTTAAAACAAAGGATAATAATAAGTGGTTAGAATATTTTACGAACTTTTTTTGGGGTGAAATGTTGAGAGTTAAGAAAGAACTTGAGAAAGTAGCTTACAAACCAGAACAAGAAATAAATAAAGATCAGGAGAAAATTTTGAAATATCTTAAAAAAAATGGTGTTATAACAGATAGTGATTATTCTCAAATGACTGAAAGAAAAAAAGCTACAAGAGTTTTGGATTTTAATAAACTTATGGAGAAAAATTTAATCCAAAGATGTGGCCAGGGTAGAAAAACTCATTACATTTTGAAATAAGGTTATGAAAGTAGGGGATATATTTAGCGATTTCCAGCTAAAAAAACAAGAATATATTGATGAGATGAAGTCTCTAGGTAGGCTCTTTGAACATAAAAAAAGTGGAGCAAGGCTTTTGAATTTAGAAAATGATGATGAAAACAAAGTTTTTTCAATAGCTTTTAAAACTCCTAGTTATGATGATACTGGTGTACCTCATATTTTGGAACATAGTGTATTGTGTGGTTCAAGGAATTTTCCTACAAAAGAACCTTTTCTAGAGCTTATTAAAAGCTCCCTTTATACTTTTCTTAATGCCATGACGTACCCAGACAAAACAGTTTATCCCGTTGCTAGTAAAAATGAAAAAGATTTCTTTAATTTGATGCATGTTTATTTGGATGCTGTTTTTTATCCAAAAATTTATGAAAAACCAGAAATATTTATGCAGGAAGGTTGGCATTATCATTTAGAGGAGAAGAAATCTAAACTATTATTGAATGGTGTTGTATACAGTGAAATGAAGGGTGCATATGCTTCTCCAGAAAGCTTGTTAGAAGAAGATTCTCTTTCGTCTCTCTATCCGGACACGAGTTATGCTTTTTCTTCTGGAGGTAAACCAGAAGCAATTCCTAGATTAACATATAAAAAATTTCTCGAATTTCATAAAAAATATTACCATCCTTCAAATAGTTATATTTATCTCTATGGAAATGGCGATATTAAAAAGCAATTAGAGTTTTTAGATAAAAAATATTTATCGAGCTTTCAAAAGAAAAAGGTTAATGTTTCATTGGGTTTTCAAGAGCCATTTAGAGAAATAAAAGAAGTTAACTCAAAGTATTCTATTTCAAAAGAACAGAATAGTAAAAATAAAATGTACTTTTCCCTGAATTATGCTTGTAACAATATTATAGATAAGAAAGAAAGATTTGCTTTAGAAATATTGTTGTATTATTTAATGAAGACAAAAAGTGCTCCTTTAAAAGAAGCTCTTTTGGATAAAGATATAGGCGAGGACGTATTCGGACATTTCGAGACTGACGTTAACCCTCCTTATATAACAATTTGTATTAAAAATACCGGAAGTAAAAAGAAAGAGGAATTTTTGAAAATAGTGAATAAAACTTTGGAAGATTTGGTTTCTAGAGGCTTACAGAAAGATTTGTTAGAAGCCTGTATGAATATATTTGAATTCAATTTGAGGGAGGCAGATTATGGAAATTATCCGAAGGGTCTTTTTTACAATTTAGGTTGTTTGAAAACTTGGCTTTACGGTTCTGATCCCTTAGAGACACTTTCCTACAAAAAAGACTTAAAAGAGTTACGTGGGCTTTTGAATCAGGATTATTTTGAAACACTTTTGAAAAAATACTTTTTGAACAATAGCCATATTTCTTTAGTTATTTTGAAACCTGAAAAAGGTTTGCTTGAGAGGAAAGAGAAACAATTGCAACAAGAATTAGATAGCTACAAAGAAAATTTAAATAATCGCGATTTAAATAATCTAGTGGAAAAAACTTTGAGATTCAAAAAATATCAGAACACTCCAAATTTGAAAGAGGATGTTGAAAAAATCCCAAAACTTAGTGTGAATGATATTAGTCAAAAAATAGAAAAAATTCCAAGGAAAGAAGAAAAAGTTTCTGGTGTCCACCTTTTACATAATCCCTTAGAAACGAATGGTATTGTTTATATCTCTCTAGCCTTTGATACAAAGATTGTGCCATTTGAAAAACTATATGTCTTGAATATACTGTTGCTCCTTTTGGGTAATGTTGCGACAGAAAACTATACACGTCAGGAGTTGGATATATTTATTAAAAAATATACAGGAGGTTGTACTTTCAAAAGGGAGAGTTTTTTGTTTCGCTTTGATGATTCTAAACATTTACCTAAACTATTGATTAAAGGTAAGGTTTTGAGTAGAAATTTTTCAAAATTAATCGAAATACTTTTGGAAATTATGCATAAGAGTAAGTTTGTAGAGAAGAAACGTATTAAAGAAATTATTCAAGAGAGTAAATCTAGATTTGAGATGGATATAAATTATCGTGGAGATGATTTTGCGGTTAATAGGTTACTGTCGTATTTTTCAGAGCATAGTAAGTACAATGAGCATTTTGATGGTTTAACTTATTATCACTATTTATGTGATTTGGTAGATAATTTTGATGAAAAGTGGACTGATTTGAAGTCAAATTTAGAATCTTTGTTGGAAACTGTTTTTAATAAATCTAATTTAGTAGTAAATATCGTTTGTGAAGAGGATTTTTACTTTAAATCTAAGAGAGAGCTAAAAAAGATGTTTTCTGCTTTTAAAGCTCTAAATCTTTCAGAGCAAAAGTACGAATTTTGTGTCAAGAATATTAACGAGGGTTTGTTGACACAAAATTCTGTACAAAATGTTGCCCAAGGTAATAATTTCAAGGCTTTGGGTTATGAGTTTACTGGGAAACTTTTGGTGCTAAATAATGTAATAAGTAGGGAGTACTTATGGGAAAAACTTAGAGTTCAGGGAGGTGCTTATGGTGCTAACTGTAGTTTTTCTAAGAGTGGAAACACTTTTTTCTATTCTTATCGAGATCCCAATTTAATTCGGACATTAAATGTTTATGAGGGGATACCGGAATTTCTTGAAAAATTTAAAACAGAAAATATGGACAAATTTATTGTTGGTACAATAGGAGCTTTAGATAAACCCCTTACGCCTCGTATGAAGGGAGATAGAGCATTAGCTATGTATTTGTCAGGTGTGGGGGATGAGGATTTACAAAAAGATAGGGATGAAGTTCTCGCAACGACGATTGAATATATAAACGGTTTTGCAATGCTTGTGGAGAAATCATTTAAAGAAAAGTATTATTGTGTTTTGGGTAACGAGAGTGAACTGAAAAGAAATAGAAAGCTTTTTGGCTCTTTGGTTTCTGTGTATAGGTAGATGTGAAACAAAAGTTTAATAGGTATGTGGTTTTGTGAAACAATAGGGATGTTGTTTAAGTTTTTTACTATTTGTTCTATAATCAGCTTTATGAAA
>SLHS01000016.1 GCA_007136035.1 Patescibacteria group bacterium
TGTAGCCCGAAGGCGTCGGTTTTACAGACCGATGTATTTGACCGCTCTACCACCTCTGCATAAGATGGAGCTGGGAGAGAGACTCGAACTCTCGACCTACTGTTTACAAAACAGTTGCTCTGACCAACTGAGCTATCCCAGCTTTTTATTTTATTTAAAAGTAGAACTTGATGAGTTTATTATACAACAAAAGCATAGTCAAGAGGAAATGGCCCGGGAACGAAGAAGTTTTTGAAAACTCTCTTCTTAACGAAGTGGGTTTCCTCAATGCAGCCCCTATGGAACTACACGATTTTGGAATCCCAAAAAAGAGTGTAGAGTCAAATAGACTTCCCCTTTTAGTGTTCCCAGGGTACCCTCATTATCATATAAAAACGAAACGAATGGTAGTGTAATTTTTTACTCTAAAATTCCCTTATACTAAAGGTATAATTGAGACTGTGGTATTAGAATTTGTAAAATGAAAGAAATTACTGTTTGAAGTATGCCAGTATATATTATCAAAAAAAGTGTCCCTATTAAAAGAAATGGAGAATAGTTTTCTAGTGATTCCCAACTATATCTCAATTTTTCTGGTAAGAGCGCTCGTACAACTTTGTGTCCATCTAATGGTGGTATTGGTAATAAATTAAAGAGCATTAAAAGTATATTTATTAAAACAAAATATATAAGCATGGTACTTACTAATGGGTTTGTTATAGTAAAAAGATTCAGTATACCAGACATTCCTAATGCTAAGATTAAATTTGTCATAGGTCCTGCCAACGAAGAAAGGGCGGTTCCTTTTACTGGGTCTGCGAAATTATATTCATTTATAGGTACTGGTTTACCCCAGCCAAATCTAAAGAGTATTAACATCATCGTTCCAAGTGGATCTAAATGAGCTAATGGGTTAAAGGTTAATCTTCCTTCCGCTTTTGCTGTTGGGTCTCCTAGTTTGTACGCAACCCAAGCGTGAGCATATTCATGAAAGGTGAGGGCAATAATTATTGCAGGTAAAAATATTATAATTTGTATTAAGAATTCCATATTAACTTGATAAATATTAATCTTTTTGATAATATCACTCCAGTCTTGTAAATTCAATTGATATAAATATGACAAAGATTTGTGATTTTTCGGGTAAAAAAATTAAAGCTGGTAGGAGAATTCAGCATCATCACTCTGAGGGTTGGAGATTTAAAGCTCCTAGAACTACTAGGATTTTTAAGCCAAATATTCGGGAGGTTAAGGTTAAGGACGCTTTAGGTAAAGAGGTGAAGCTATCCATTGCTATGAAATATTACAAAAAACTTCGGCAACAAAAATACCTCGATATTAAAAATGGTGAGAAAGCAGGTAGGTATTTTTTAATAGAAAATAGTGTTAAATAGGTATAAATTTTCCTTTCGCAGAAAGAACGATTTCATGTTAAAATACCCCTATGTTTAACTCCTTTTGGGAACTTATAACTTATGATATTGGTATAGATCTTGGTACCGTAAATACTATTGTTTACTTGCGTGGTAAAGGTATTATACTTTCAGAACCTTCAGTGGTGGCGATAAACAAGAGGACAAAAAGGGTGCTTGCTGTTGGTAAAGAAGCAAGACAGATGATAGGAAGAACTCCAGCAAATGTAGTGGCTATTAGACCACTACAGGATGGAGTTATATCTGATTTTGATACTACACAAGCAATGATTCACTATCTGATTGAAAAAACTCATATGCAATGTCCCAAGTTTTTTAAAATTCCTAAACCTAGAGTTATAGTAGGAGTACCTTCTTCAGTGACGGAAGTTGAAAGACAAGCAGTTTTAGATGCTTGTAAAACTGCTGGAGCGAGACAAGTTTTTGTTGTTGAAGAAACGATGGCTGCGGCAATAGGTTCGGGGCTTCCAGTAGAAGAAGCCTCTGGAAATATGGTTGTTGATATTGGAGGTGGTACTAGTGGTATTGCAGTAATTTCTTTGGGAGATATCGTTATAGATAAGACAATAAAAATCGGAGGTGATGAAATGAATCAGGATATTGTTAATTACGCTAAGCAAAAATATAATATGCTAATAGGTGATAGGACAGCGGAAGATATTAAAATAGCACTGGGCTCAGCTGCGCCTTTAGAAGAAGAAAGAACGGTGGATTTGCAAGGTAGAGACCTTTTGACCGGACTACCAAAATCTGTCGAAATTTCCAGTATTGAAGTTAGGGAGGCAATTATGCCCACTATAGATACCATAACTCAGGCAGCAAAAGATGCAGTTGAAGAAACTCCTCCAGAATTAGTTTCAGATATTTTGATTTCAGGGCTACATCTATCTGGTGGTGGTGCACTAATTAAAAATTTAAGTGTTCTTTGGGAAAAGAAATTAAAAATGCCAGTAAAAGTTGTAGATGAGCCTCTTTCTACTGTAGCCAGAGGAACAGCAGAAATGCTTGATCACATAGAGCTGCTTGAAAAAATTCAAAAAGGTTGGGATGAAATATCGTAATTTTAATCTATCTATTTAAGTGTTTAAGGAAAAAGATTTTTTTGACAATTCTAAAAAGTTTTTTCTTTTGTTAGCTTCTTGTACATTAATTCTCTTATTTCTTAATTTTTTTGCTATTCAAAAAACAGTTGCAGATTCAATTGATTTTTTAGTTGAACCTGTTTCTTCAGCAGCTTTTGTTTCAAGTAAATCACTAAAAGAGTTTTTGGGAGTTTTTGGAGAAGTTAATACTTTAAGAGGGGAGTATTATGATTTGAAAGAAGAATATTTGAAACTCAAGGCTGAAAGTAGTTTTTTACCTGTTTTAAAAGAGGAGAACCTTACTTTGAAAGAACAACTTAATGTTGAATTTGTTGAGAAAGATTTGATTTTAGCTGAAGTTTTGTTTCAGGATTGGGCTTTGAGAAGTGAATCTTTGATTATAAATATGGGGAGAGAAGATGGTTTGAATGAAGGAGATGTTGTTTTGGTTGGAAACATGTATGTTGGTCTTTTAATTGAGGTCTATGAAAATACTTCTAAAGTTCGTTTACCAACGAGTAGAGCTAGTTCGCTTAAGGTTATGATTATAAATCAAGATGAAAATCTTAACTTGAGTTCTTTTGAACCTCAAAGTTTTCTTTCTGGGGTAGCTGTTGGAAGGTCTAATGTTCTTAGTGTTGAAAATATAGAGATACGTGGGAATATTGAAAAGGGTGACACTATATTGATAAACGATGCAAAAGTGGGTACTTACTTATATCTAGGTGATGTTTTAACAGTAGAAGAAGATCCAACCGCAACATCACGTACTTGTACTGTGCAATTACCGATAGATTATTCAAATTTAAAAAGAGTTTTTATAAAAAAGGGAGGATAATATATGTATATAATGAAAATATTACTTTACATTTTGTTAATTCCGATTTTTCTTTACCTGGCTTTGTTTTTTGAATATCTTTCACTTTTTAATTTATTTCTTGTTTTTTCAGTTTTTTTCTTTAGAGATTTGAAAAAACTAAATTTGTGGTGGTTTTTAATTTTGATAAGTATCTTACTTGATATAGCAATGTACTTTTGGTTAGGGACATATTTGGTGTCCATTTCTCTTGTTTTGCTTTTACTATTACTTTTTGATAGATTTATGGGTAATCTTTTTCTTGATATTGTTTCGGTATTTTTCGCTTTTCTCTTTTTTAGATTTTTCTTTCAAATGGTGGTGTTTTTTCAAGAAACATGGGCATTTTTACCTATGGATTTAAACCTTTTTTATGATGTAGTATTATTTGCTGTGAAGAACATTTTTTTGTATTTAATTCTGAAGATAATCTTCTATTTTTTGAAATCATATCTTAGGGAGGATATGCTTTAATGACAAATAAAAATTTGGCAAAAAAAATAATAAAAAGGGAAGAAGAAATAAATGGTAGTGGTGATTCTGTTGATAATGATATTGCTTTAAGGTGGAATCTAATAGTTGTATTTGCTGGTTTTTCATTTTTAATACTTTTTCTCTTTTACAGCGTATTTGATTTACAAGTATTTCAGGGAGATAGTATGTATGCGAGGTCGCAAAGAAATCAAATAAATATTATTGATGTACCTTCTAGGAGGGGGATAATTTTTGATAGGAATGGGGAAAAATTAGTAGAAAATGTAGCTTCCGTAGATTGTTATCTTGATTTAAGTCCTTTTTTTGATGAAGATGGTTTTTTGAATGATGAAAAACTTAGTGAAAATGTAGAAATTTTGGAAAAAGTTTTAGATGAGGAAGCAATTGAAAGTGATTCGATATTGGAAAGAATTTATATTATTTTAGAAAAAGAACCTGAAACAAGAAGAATTTTAGTTGCTTCGGATTTAAAAAATGATGTAGTTATAGATATAAAAGCTCTTGATGAAGACCTTCTGGGTGTTGATTTAGAAGAGGGTATTACTAGAAACTATATTTACAAAGATCCTTTCGCTCATATTTTGGGATACACAAGTATAGTTACGGTCGAGGATATTGAGAGGTTAGATTATGTTGGTTTTAATGATATTGTTGGTAGGGTGGGTATTGAAAGATATTACGATGAACATTTAATAGGTGAAAAAGGTAAGATAGCAGTTGAAGTTGATGCTTTTGGTAGAGTAGTTTCTAAAAGTGAAGCGTTACTAAAAGATGCTATACATGGAAGAAGTTTGCATATAACAATTGACTTGGATGCGCAGAAGGAGGCTTACAATATTTTAACTGAGGGAGTTAAGGAATATGGTGCTACAAGCGGGAGTATTGTAGTGCAGGATGTTAATACTGGTGAGATTATTGTAATGACAAATTTCCCCTCTTATGATAACAATCTTTTTGTAAGAGGAATTACTCAGGAGAAATTTGAAGAGATTTTACATGGAGAAGGTAATCCGATAACTAATAAAGCTATTGACGCACAAATACCTCCTGGTTCTATGTTTAAGACTATTGTCGCTTCTGCGGGTTTAGATGCAGGAGTAATTAATACTGAAACTATATACGTAAGTAGAGCAGGGTATTCATTTTCCTCTGGAGTTCCTTTTCAAGAATTTCAGAACAATGTCTATGGGCCCTTAAATATAGTTGATGCCTTAATGCTTTCTTCAAATATTTATTTTTGTGAGATGATTAGAAATTGGGATATGAATAAGTTAGCCCCATATTTAGAAGAGTTTGGAATTGGTCAATATACAGGTATAGATATTCCAGGTGAAGGTCCTGGCAGATTACCTTCTCCAGAGAATAAAGTTAAACTTGCTAAAACCACAAGTCCTTGGTTGGAACCCTATTGGTATCCTGAAGGGGATTCTTGCAATGCTGTTATTGGTCAGGGTATTGTTACTACAACACCACTTCAGGCTGTTAATTGGATTTCTGCGATAGCCAACGGGGGTACTTTGCACATACCTCATTTGGCAAAAAAATTGGTTGGAAATGGTGAGGAAGTAGTTTTTGATTTTGAAAAGAAGAACGAGAATTTCATAAAGGAAGAAGCTCTTGAAATTGTAAGAGAGGGTATGAGAGCAAGTGTTGCTGGCCCTAGAAGAGTTATTGTTCCTCTTACAGATGCAAAAACCGAAGTTGCTGCTAAGACTGGTACTGCAGAATTTGGAAGAGTGGATGAGGATGGTAGATATATGGATACTCATGCTTGGGTAAACGGTTTCTTCCCTTATGAAGAACCAAAATATTCTTTTGTCGTATTTCTAGAAGACGGTAGTGCAAGTAATAATGCTGCACAACTAGCAAGGGAAATGGTTGATTGGTTTGTTGAGAACATAGATTTTTAATTTCCAATTTATTTCTCTTTAAGGTTATTTATCTAAAATGTCTCTATGGATTTAGATGAATACATTTTTGATCTAGCATATCTCTTGTTGGGGTCAAATGTTGGGCAAAAACATATTAAAGAAATTATTGCGAGCAAGACAAAAATTCACAGGTGTCCGAATAGTTTTAAAAAGAATTTGAGCAAAGAGGGTATTAAAATTGTACCTTTTTGGGATAGAAAATATCCTCCTCTTTTAAAGGAAATTTCTGATTATCCAGTGTTTCTTTTTTTGAAAGGGGACATATCTTTATTGGGAAAAAACTTTGTGACTTTTGTTGGTTCTAGAAAAATTTCGGATTACAGCATTGAAATATTGGAAAAGTTTTTTGAAAAAGTTAAAGATTTCCCAAGAGATATATGCTTTGTTAGTGGTCTTGCAAATGGAGTTGATTCTGAAGTACATAGACTTTGTTTGAAGAAAAATCTTCCAACTATTGGAGTTGTTGGAGGGGGTCTTGATAGGGTTTACTACAGAGGAAATTCTGTGATGTATCAGTATCTTTGTAAATATCGTCTTGTAATTTCGGAATTTCCTCCAGGGAGAAAATTTTTTAAAGGTATGTTCCCACTTCGCAATCGAATTCTTGCTGGTATGTCAAAAAGAACATTCATAATCCAAGCAGGGCAAAGGAGTGGTGCACTTAATACAGCTAATCATGCAAATAATTATGGCAGAGATGTCTTTGTTGTACCAAATAATATTTTTTGTGAGGGTAGCCAAGGTTGTTTGGAATTAATCTCTCAAGGGGCTAATATTGTAAGGAATATTGATGATTTACTTGGCACTTTAGTTTGACAAAATTTTCATTAAAGTGTATTTTATGCCACGATGAGCAATTTAGTTATTGTCGAATCACCGGCAAAAGCAAAAACAATTAAGAAATATTTAGGTAAAGATTACAAAGTGATGGCTACTGTAGGTCATATAATTGATTTGCCTAAAAATCGTCTCGCAGTTGATGTAGAAAAAAAATACAAAGCGGATTTTGTTACTATTAAAGGCAAGGGTTCTGTAATTAAGGACTTGAAGAAAGTTGTTCCAAAAAGTAAGAAGTATGATGTTTATTTAGCTATGGATCCTGATCGTGAAGGTGAGGCGATAGCTTGGCACACTGCTGATGCTTTGGGTTTGAAAAATCCAAAGAGGATAGTTTTTCACGAAATCACCAAAAATGCTGTTTTAGAGTCTCTTTCTAAACCTGCAAAGATTGATAAAGATTTAGTTCAAGCTCAAATTGCTCGAAGGGTTTTGGATAGATTGGTCGGTTATCAGGTTTCTGAGCTTCTCTGGAAAAAGATTTGGTACGGTCTCTCTGCAGGTAGGGTACAATCTGTTGCTTTAAGGTTGATTGTTGAAAGAGAAGAGGAAATTGAGGCTTTTGAACCAAAAGAGTTTTGGGATGTTTTTGTAAACCTTGAAGACAAGGATACAAAAAAAGTAAAAGTAAAAGCTCAGCTTGCAAAAAAAGAAGGTAAGAAGTTTGTCCCTAAAGAGGAAAAAGAAGTGTTAGATTTAGAAAAAGATATTAAGAAGAAAGATTTTGTTGTTTACGATGTTGAGAAGAAAGAAAGTAAGAGGCATCCATATCCTCCTTTTACAACTTCAACATTGCAGCAAGCGGCTAATAATTTACTTGGTTTTTCATCAAAAAGAACAATGGCTTTAGCTCAGGTTCTTTATCAAGCGGGGCACATTACATATATGAGAACTGACTCTACTAGCCTTTCAAATCAGGCTTTGAACTCCATAAGGGGGGTTATAGCTGAAGAATTTGGGGATAAGTATCTTCCTGAAAAACCAGTTTTTTACAAAACTAAATCTAAGAATGCTCAAGAGGCTCACGAAGCTATTCGTCCAACAGATTTTAAACTAAAAACTGATGTAATTAAAGAAAAGTTTGGTTCTGCAGAAGCAAAACTTTATGATTTAATTTACAAAAAAGCAGTTGCTTCTCAAATGACTCCTAGGTTGGTTGAAGTTTTGAATGTTATTTTTAGAGTTGATGGTGCTAGTAAGAAAAAATATGATTTTTCTCTAAAAGCGGAAAAAGTTTTGTTTGATGGTTTTAGTAAGTTAATGTCTAGTAAATTACAGTATGATGATAGCTTTCAGATAGTTTCTGATATTAAAAAAGGTCAGGTTTTTGATCAAAAGGAATTTTTAAAAGAACAAAAGTTTACAAAACCAAAAGCTCGTTATACTGAAGCTACCTTAGTTAAAGCATTGGAAAAATATGGTATTGGTCGTCCTTCGACATATTCTTCAATAATTAGTACTGTTCAGGATAGGGGTTATGTTAAAAAAGTAGAAAGATATTTAATCCCTCAGGATGTAGGTAGGGTAGTTATCGGTTTGATGAAGGGTAGCTTTGAAAGGTTGGTTGATTACGAATATACTGCGAATGTTGAGGATGGGCTTGATAATATGGCTGAAGGTAAGGTTAAATACGAACCTTTTTTGGATAAAGAGTATAAGTTGTTACAAAAGGAGCTAAAAAAGGCAAACAAAGAAGTAAATAAGGAGGATGTTGTGATTTTAGGTAGCTCAGATGAGAAATGTCCGAATTGCAAAGGCAAAATGGTTGAAAGGTTAGGAAGATATGGAAAGTTCCTTAGTTGTGCCAAATTTCCTGAGTGTAAGGGTATGAAAGGAGCAGATTTGGAGGAAGATTTAGACAAGGATAAATATCTCAGACCTATAGAATGCCCTGAGTGCAAGAAAAAGATGGTCTTAAAGATGGGTAAATATGGAAAATTTTGGGCTTGTGAGGGATATCCTGAATGTAAAGGAGTGGTTTCCTTACTTCTTAAAGAGAAATGTCCAGAGTGTAAGAGTGCATTAGTGGAGCGACAGGGTAAGTGGGGACGCTCTTTTATTGGTTGTAGTGGTTATCCAAATTGTAAATATATAAAGAAACAAAAGAAGATAAAAAAGAAATAAGTTTCACGCAAAGAACTGTTAACGAACTCCATCTAAAATAGAGTATGCTTCCTAGAGAAAAATTTTTTAAAATGGGTATAGATTCTTTATCTGACGAAGATTTAATTTCAA
>SLHS01000048.1 GCA_007136035.1 Patescibacteria group bacterium
TCATCATATACTACGATGGTGCGTGATTTACCAAAATATCTTCTCTTTGGATCAAGTAGGATATTAGTTAAAAAAGCTAAAAGAAAAATAGAACCGCCAAGCCAAAAAGTAGAAGAAATATTCTCTAGAGCAGAAATATTTGTATCAGGCATTTTAGTTTCCTCTGCTGGTTGCTCTATTGTATATGTATAGGTGAGAGCATCTTCATCTAAAAGTAAGATATTTTGTGGTGGACTACCATCTGCTACTATCACCGATTCCATAGGTTCATCAAAACCTGAATATTGCCATTGCATAATTAACTCACCAGCATTTAAAGTCGAAAACTCAAAACGGGCAAAAACATCAGAATCACCAACAGTTGTATACAAATCATGTTCCCCTCCACTTTGACAAAATCCTGTAACCATAACTACACCACTTTCATTATCTAAAAGTTGTTCACCTACTGGCCAATCACAAAAAAGATCTTCATTTTCAATCACGTTATTTAACCGTACAAGTCCTGAATCAAACCATAATACAGCTCTAACAAGAACCACCTCTTGTCCTTGTGTATCAACCAAAACATCAACTACAAAATCATCTCCCAAATCTATTGTCCCACTGCTAGGATACAAGGATAAGTTTGCGTCAACAGTAAAATCGGTATCACTTGAAACAGATCTGGAACCAAAAAGAAAAAATAAAGTTAACAGAGCAAGAAAAATTGGAAAATATTTGAATTTAAAACACATATTATGATAATCTGCAAAGAATCTTATATAACCATTCTAACATATAATATAACAAATGGAAGTAATAAATAAAATAATACTAGGTATTATACAAGGTATTACGGAAATAGTACCCGTGTCAAGTACTGGTCATTTGCTACTGTTTAGCGAATTGTTTGAAATAGAAATTGATATGGGATTTTTAACTTTTCTACATTTGATGACTGGGCTTGCAATAATTTGGGGGTTTTATCCTGAAATTAAATATGTTTTTTGTTCAAAGCTCAGAAATTATTTAATAAAAATTATTCTGATAGCTATAATACCAGCAATACTCGCTGGGATACTCTTTCACGGATATGTCGAAAATGTACTACACAATACTTTCATAGTAATACCATCTTTAATCTTCTTTGGTATTTTAATGATTTTAGTGGATATTTTTTTCGATAAAAAAACACACATTAAAAAATTAGAAGATATTAAAACCAAAAACGCTTTCATAATAGGTCTAGCACAAGTAATAGCATTAATACCTGGTACTTCTAGATCAGGTATAACAATTATGCCTGCAGTTGTCACAGGTATCAAAAAAAATGTAGCTGTCGCTTTTTCATTTTTAATAGGTCTACCACTAATAATTGGAAGTTTTTTCTTTGAGACATTAAAATCCCAAGAACCTCTAAGCTCAATTTTTAAACAAGAAAATATAATCGGTGGTATAGCAGCTTTTGTATTTGCATATTTTGCTATTTTAATTTTCAAAAAACTTTTACATACAAAATTCTTAATGTTTTTTGGCATTTACAGAATTACCTTGGGAATTTTGATGATGATTTTGCTAATCACATAACATCTAAAAGATTGACACCCGTCATAGTAGATGGCGCTTCTATACCAAGAATATCTAAAGTTGTTGGTGCAACATCTGCTAACATACCAGTAGGATTTTGATTAACATCAAAACCCAATTTCGAAATTTGTTCATCTTTTTTCCTAATAGTCTCTTCTTTAGTCGATACAAGTATAAAAGGGACAGGGTTCATAGTATGTTGCGTGTCTATTTGATTACGAACCTTATCAAACATAACATCACAATTTCCATGGTCAGATAAAATCATAGACACTCCTCCAACAGCTAAAGTTTTTTCAACAATAATTTTCGTACATTTATCAACAAACTCATTACCCTTAATAGCCATTTGTAAATCACCACTATGTCCTAACATATCCGGATTCGAAAAATTTATAACTATGAGGGAAAGATTATTCTGCTTTATATCTGACAAATGCCCTATTACCTTGTCTGTCACTATACCCGTACTCATTTCCGGAGTTTCAGCATAATCAAAAACCTTTTTCGAAGGTATGTTTATAAACGTTTCCCCTTCATGTGGTTTTTCAATACCTCCATTTAAAAAGTAAGTAACATGAGCATATTTTTCTGTTTCACTAATATGTAACTGTTTTAGTCCCTTAGAAGCAACAACAGAAGCAAGTGTATACTCTATCCTCTTAGATGGAAAAAGTAGTTGAGTACTCAGTCCCTCACCATAACCCATCATAGAAACAAAAGTTATTTGAGAGGCTTCATGCCTTCTTTCAAATTGTCCAAATTTCTCCAAAACAAAAGACTTTATTATTTGCCTAACTCGGTCTTCACGAAAATTATAAATTAGTACAACGTCACCATTTTGTATAGGAGCGATAGGTTTACCAACCTCATCAACCATTGTCGTAGGCTTGAAAATCTGATCATTTTCATCCTTCGTATATGCTTGTTGCAACACTGCAAAAGGATCTTCTGCTGTTCTTTCACCTACCCCTGTCATCGCGTCATATGCCAACTTTATCCTTTCCCAACGATTATCCCTATCCATAGCATAAAACCTACCAGACATAGAAGCAAGACAACCCATGTTAAGTTCTCGAAATTTACTCATAAGTTTGCTGACATAAAAATAACCATCCGTTAAGCCAGTATCCCTACCATCTAGAAAAACATGCACACAAGGTTCCACTTCATTTTTTTTACAAATATCCAATAATTCAAAAAGATGGGAAATATGACCGTGTACACCACCGGCACTTAATATACCCATCAAGTGTAATTTTCCGTTAGTTTTTTTAGCCTGCTTGATAGCTTTTAATAAAGTTTCGTTCTTGGCAAATTTCCCGCTTACAATTGAATCATTAATTGTTGCAAGACTCTGATACACAACTCTACCTGCTCCAATATTTAAATGTCCAACTTCAGAATTACCTACTTCTCCATCAGGAAGCCCAACAGGAGAACCTGAAGCATGAAGCAAAGTCCTACGACCTTTAGTCCAGATAGTATCTAAAAATGGCGTTTTTGCCAAATTGACAGAGTTGTGTTCCTTCTCCAAACAAATTCCAAGTCCATCCAAAATAAGCATAACTACAAGATTAGAATGAATTTTAGAAATTTCGTCCTCAGCAACATAATCTACATCTACTTTTTTACTTTTAGGGAACAAATTAAGCATTTTGTACTAGCAAAAAATAATATATACTAGAAACAGGTAAAACATTTTAATATTATACATTATGCAAAAATTATACAAGTCAGACTTAGAAGAGATAAAAAAGGAAATAAACTCAACAATTAAAAATTTGAATCTTAGTGAAAAAAAATCGAGGCTTAAAAACCTTCAAGAAGAATCCATGAAGGAGGATTTTTGGAAAGATAATAAAAAGGCGCGAGAAACTCTTTCTGAGATAGACACCCTTACAAAAGAAATAGAGAGCGCGAACATATTGCTTAAGAAATCCCACGAACTTGGGGAACTTTTTGATTTGGCTTCTGATGAAGAAAAATCTTCCCTAATTGAAGAATATGAAAATCTAAAGACTGAGTTAGAAAAATTTACAAAATACAAATTTCTGTCTGGCAAATACGATAAATCGGGAGCCATACTTTCTATACATGCGGGCCAAGGTGGTACAGAAGCTCAAGATTGGGCTGAGATGCTCTTAAGAATGTATACTAGATTCTGTGAAAGATGGGGTTGGAAATACGAAATACTTCATTCCGTACCAGGGAACGAAGCTGGAATTTCTACCGTAACTATTGAAATTTATGGTACTTTTGCATACGGATATTTGAAAAAAGAAACAGGTACACATAGATTAGTACGATTATCACCTTTTAATTCTCAGAATCTTCGACAAACATCCTTTGCGGGGGTGGAAGTTACCCCAATAATTAACCAACAGGAAGAAGTCAATATTTCTGAAAAAGATATAGAATTTAAAGCTGTCAGATCCGGAGGCCCTGGTGGGCAAAATGTAAACAAAGTTTCTTCAGCTGTGGTATTGACACATACACCAACAGGTATTACAGTACAGTGTTCAGAAAGCAGAGAACAATCGAAAAACAAAGAAAAAGCCATGAGCATATTACGTTCAAAACTTTGGTCAATAGAGGAAGAAAATAGAGATAAAAGAATGAAAGAATTAAAGGGAGAGCATAAAATAGCCGGTTGGGGTAACCAAATAAGGAATTATGTGCTACACCCATACAAATTAGTAAAAGACCTAAGAACAAACATAGAGTACGGTGACCCTGAAGATGTTCTTGATGGTAATTTAGACATTTTTGTTGAAGCGCAGTTAAGAATTTAGTAATATGAGTAATATGATTGATTTTAAAAATGTAACGAAAATATACTCGGAGAATATAGTCGCTTTGGATAGTATTAACTTGGCTATACAAGCAAAGGAATTTGCTTTTATTGTAGGTCCTTCAGGCGCAGGGAAATCTACATTGCTAAAACTTTTAATCAGACAAGACTTCCCTAACCAAGGTGAAATTTACTTTGAGGATATAGATGTTGTTAATATACCTAAGAAACTAATATCTATATACAGACAGCAGATGGGAGTGACTTTTCAAGATTTAAAATTGATTGAATGTAGAACTGCAAGAGAAAATGTTGAATTTGCTTTAGAAATAACAAATAAACCAAGAAACGAAATTCATGATACTACACAATATCTTTTAGAATTAGTCAATTTGAAAGATAGGGAGGACTTACTACCAAAACAACTCTCTGGAGGAGAAAAACAAAAGGTAGCAATTGCAAGAGCTTTAGCTAATGATCCAAAAATCTTAATAGCTGATGAACCAACAGGTAACCTTGATCCATATAGTGCTCTTGAAATTTTGGATATTTTAAAAACAGTAAATAGTCTTGGTACAACAGTATTAGCAATTACCCATGACCATGATATTGTTAATAAAATGAAAAAGAGAGTAATAGCATTAGAAAAAGGTAAAATTGTTTCAGATGAAATTGGGGGATATAAATATATAAAAGGTGGGGAGAAGATAGATATTGAAAAGGAAGTAAAAGAACAAAAGGAAAAGACGGATAATAAAGAAGAGAAAAAGACAGAGAAAAAAGGGATTAAGAAAAAAAAGAAAGAAGAGAAAAATGAAATAAGTATACTGAAATTAAGTAAATCTCTTGAAAAAAAGCTCTTAGATAATAAATTCGACACATTTGATAAATTACTTGATATTACTGAAGAAGATATAGAAAAAGCTAAAATTACACAAAAACAATTAGAAGAGATAACAAAAGCTATAGCTAAATTGAAAGAAAAATAGATGAAAAATGAGTCTTAAAAACATGTTTAAAGCTACAAAAAGAAACATAAAAAGGAATGGTTTTCTTTCTGTTTCTACTGTTTTTGTAATCATGATTATTTTTACAATCTCAACTATTTTTGTAGCCGGTGCAATCATTGCAAGACAAGGGATTCAGTTTTACGAAAAGAAGGCTCAGGTTATGATTTTTTTTAACAGAGAAACGAGTGAAGAGGAAATTTTTGAATTCAAAGATAAAATAAATAACCCTGAGTATGTAGAGAGTATAGAATATGTCTCTCAGGAAGAAGCATTTGAACTTTACAAAGAAGACTTCAAAGATGATCCAGATCTTATTGATACAATAACGGCTGATGTACTACCACCAAGTTTGGGTATTAGGGCAAAAAGCATCGAAAGTTTATCCGCTGTGATTGAACAAGTGAATGATGAAAAAGAGCGTAATCCTTACATAGATGAGATTTGGTATTTTGAAGATGTTTTAGACACGATGAGAGCAATTTCAACAAGCGTAAATTATGCAGTTGCTGTAACAGTACCTATTTTAGCAATAGTAGCATTCACTCTTGTTGTTATTACGGTAGGATTCAATGTGACTTTGCACAAAGACGAAATTGAAATTATGCATCTAGTTGGGAGTGACGATAGCTATATAAA
Source organism: Patescibacteria group bacterium (assembly GCA_007136035.1). Lineage (GTDB taxonomy): Bacteria > Patescibacteriota > Dojkabacteria > SC72 > T1SED10-24 > PWIP01. The sequence goes on from SLHS01000048.1 coordinate 6,010, forward strand.
ATGGCCCTTTAGATTTGAAGGAATGTTTTACGGAATTTTAGGAGGTATTCTTTCTACAGCTCTAATACTTACTCCTTGGTTAATATTTCTAAATTACACACAAAATTCTGACATGTATATATTTGTCCAACAGACATTAAGAGATTTTGGTTTAGAAATTATTTCATATCCAAATGTAATTTTCATAGGAGGTTTACTTGGAGCAAATATCCTTGCTGGTATCTTCATTGGATTCATAGGGAGTACAATTGCCTTAAAAAGGCATCTTAAATTAAAAAAGGCTTAACTTTTTTAAAAATGAATCTTCTTTTTAAAATAACAACAATATTTTTGATTTTTCTAGGAGCATTCTCCCTATTTGTAAGTCCAAGCAAGACCAATGACATCTGTCCAGAAGACAAAACACTAGAACAGTGCTATCAAGAACTAAATAATAGAATGAAAGAGTTAGAAAGACAAGCAAAAGAAACCACAGAAAATCTTTCTGTAGAAAGATATAACCAGCTAACTTTAAACGAAAGAATTGCCTATACAGAAAGGAAAATTCAGGAATCTGAGATTGAAATTAGAAGGATAGAAATCGAAATTGAAACGAAAAATGTAGAAATAAGGATGATGGAGAGAGATATAGAAGAAACGCAAAATAAAATAGCTTCTGTACAACAAGAAGCACAAAAACTTAAAGCCTCTATTTCAAAAAGGCTTTCCATCTCATATAAATACTCGTTTATGAATCCCCTTGAACTCTTAGTCCAAGCACAAGATTTTGACCATCTTCTCAGAAAAATGAAATACTTAATTGATACTAGAAGAAGTGATAGAGAATTACTTGCAGATATGAATAATAAGGGGATTGTTCTAGATGCTGAAGAAAGAGTACTTGGAAGGAGCAAACTCGATTTAGAAAAAGCAAGAATTGACGTTGAAGATAAAAAAACAGACCTATTTAATGAAAGACAAAACTTGGCTGCACAAAAAAATGAACAATCTAGACTCTTAGCTCTTTCTGAGCAGAGAGAAGCATCATATCAAGAACAATTAGATAAAATAGAAGCAGCTCAAAATCAAGTAACCCAGCAAATTTCTGCCATTATTCGACAAATGTACGAAAGAGGAGAAATAGCAGTTGATAGAGCGGTCAAAAGAGGAGAAATTATAGGATTCCAAGGGTATACAGGATTTACATATGGTTCTCACTTACACCTCGAAGTATACAATTCTAATGGAGCAAGAGTTAATCCATTTTCTCTTGGATATTTTACAGGAGGCTCTCTGTGGACAACCGTTAGATCTGCTTCATACCATCAACCTCTTGATGGTGGGGTTCTAACCCAAACCTATCATAGCGTTCATCCTGCAATAGACTTGCAAAGCCAAACCCACGGTGACCAAACAGGGGACAAATATTATGGACATGAAATAAGATGCTTAGGAATGGTTAGAAGAGCAGGATACTATAATACCAGAGGTACAGGAGCACCAATACGAGCAATAACAAATGGATATGTATCGAAAGTATATACCGATGTTTGTGGTGGGAAATACGTAGTTTTAAAGCATGATGATGGTGGAAGCTCCCTTTATTTACATCTCAAATAATTCACAAAAATCTCAAAATTCTTAAACATTCTTTTTCTAGAATGTATATATGAATTCAACAATTCTCATAAACGAGTTTTTCCCAGATCCCATTGGACCTGACAAAGGATGGGAATGGATTGAAATTGTAAATATATCAGAAGAAGAAATAGACATCTCAAATTGGGAAATACAAGTAGGTGGAGTGCAATACAATAGGGCTTTTCGATTCCCAAATGAAAGTAAAATACAATCCAAAGAATATATTTTAATCTGTGAGGAATATGTTAAAGATTGTGATTACTACACTACCCTGATAGCCATGCAAAACGGTATTGGAAAAACTGACGGTGTTAGAATTTTAAATAATTCAGGAGAAATTATAAATACCGTACTTTACAGTAGACCAAACCGTAATGAATTAAAAAATGACCACGGAGATATTGAAAATGATGAAAATATTATTGAAATGCCGGGTGAAGGATATAGTTTTTCAAGAAGGGATTTTTCAAACACAGGTTTTTCAATACAAGATTTCTTCGTAACAAACAACCCTACTCCAGGAAAAGAAAATGTTTTCCCGGGAGAAGTAGTAATCAGTGAAGTAGGTATAGACTTTGTAGAATTCTATTCAACAAAAATACCAAGTAATTTAAATAGTTGGTATATAAAGAGTGAAGGTGAGAAGGTTTTTTTAGAAAATAATTTTAA
>SLHS01000082.1 GCA_007136035.1 Patescibacteria group bacterium
AAAACCAAAATTTGTTGAGGACGATGATAATTAATTTCAATATCGGGTGTTAAAGACTCGTCCAAATTTAAATTTTTTCTGCTTGTAAAAGAAAAATTCGTTTCTGCAACTACCAAAGATGCAGAAAAAAGGAACAATATTATTAAAAGAAAGATGTTTTTTCTCATGGTATGATTTTAAAACTAAGTGCAATAAATTACAAGAAAATATTATTCTAAACCCTCAAGAGTGTCAAAATATGATTGCGGATGTACATATACATATTCTGAGTCAATAGCACTAGCTAGTATGATGAAGTCCGCACTTTCTAAACTTCCTTCAACATCTAAGAGACCCTCTCCTTTTAAAAAGAAAGTCGGGACAATAATTCTCTGTGAAAGACCCACGTAAAAATACACTAATCCCACATCATTTACTTCAATACTGCCTTCTTGCGTAAAAGGGTTAGAAAATACAGCATACCCATGAGTATCAAACCGATCTTCAACTTCGGGATCAAGATTTCTGAATTCAACATTCTTTGGATATTTTTTAAAATTAATATTATTTCTCAATTCCTCAGCAGAGATTAATGGATATTGAATTCCTGTATACTCTACAAACTCTGCGAGTAAAAACGCTCCTTCCTTCAATCTTCCATCAGGTGTAAGAAGTAAATACTCTCTTGGCATTTCAAGATAAATGGGTATCTCTTTCAAAACCCTAGAATATTCAATTCTATAAAAATTCCCTAATATATTTATATCGTTTACCTTGTACTCAAAATCTGAAGAAAAATAATTAGTTGCGAAATTGGACAAATCTTCTTGTAAACCATCTTCATCTCTAGGATTAAATGTAACATCAGGTATATATATTGGTGTATCAAATCTCATAAATATATAATCCCGTCCTTCATCATATGTTACCCACTCACTATCGTTCTCCCAATAATGAGAAACTCCTTGTTCAGCAGAAACACTAGTTGTATATTCAAAATCTCCTTTCCCTATCCGATTGACAAAATCTTCAGCCCAACCAAAATGACTAACCTCCTTAACTGTAAAACCAGGATAATTCCCCTCCTTTTGAACTAATTGATTAAAAACGTTGCTTGTAAAATTAATATTATAATTTTTATGATATCCCAAAGGTTGTTGCACAATTTTAAACTCCGAGGGGACATCTATAGGGGTAACATCAGCTATATCATCTCCATTCTCATGAGCATCTTCATCTTGAAGAAGAAGTGCTAGAGTTAATGCAAACAAAATTACCAATACGAAAGCTATAGATACAAAAACTCCGTATTTTTTTAAAAATTTCTTTATTTTTTCTACCATACTTTTCTATTTTAAACTTATTAATCTCTTTACTGCAAATTTAACTGCTAAAATTGTGGACGACCAGGACAAGCATTTATATTACAATTTAAAAATTCCGCATAATATCTATCTGCATAAACATCAACATCCCCTAATAGTTCTAAGTGAAAATGTGCTCCTGTAGCACAACTGTCCGGATTATTTCGAATAAAGTTTATATTTCCATCTCTTTCAAATGCCATCCTTGCTACAAGCTCACCCTTTTTAACTTCTTGCCCATTCACTACTTCTGGAACAACATGAACTATCTGATGGGTAACACCATGTTCTTCCGATACAAAAGTAACTATACCACCACATAACTGTCCTGGTATTCTAGAATTTTCAAAAGATCTTTGTGACCTTATTATTTTCCCATCAGAAGGTGCATACCATTCTGTTGCAGGTGGTACTGTATCAATAGCATTCCTATTTCCATGGCTGAAACCTCCATATGGTGCCTGAGAACAGTTTACCAAGTCTACTCCCAAAGGACAGTCAGCATCAGAATATTCTGGTGGGGGAGGTTCTCCAGAGTCACTACCGCCACCACCGCTACCACCACTACCATTACTATCATCGCTACCATCAGGATAAGCATCGTATATACTCCCAACACCACACTGGACACAATATATGGGAGCAGTATTACCTGCAGTATCAAATCTTGAAGACACATCATTGTTAAAAGGGTTCAAAGAATCAACCCAACCAATAACAGTTATTAATATAGCCAAAAAGAAGAGTCCCAAAACCCAAAGAACTGCCCCAGCTAACTTCATTATAGGTTTCAATAATTTTTCTGAAATAAATAAAATAACTTCAGCCACAACAAATATTAGAATGTTAGCTAAACCACCCGTTGTTGCAAATCCAAGAGCCTGAGCAAGTGCATGAACCACTTTCTTAGCTGCTGTTCTGGCCAGTTTTCTTAAAGCTATCTTACCTCCAACAAGATATTTCGTAGCTTTTTTAGCTAACTTTTTACCCAAAACCCCTTTCAAAATTTTTTGATAAAGACGCTGCCTTATAGATAGCATCCTCCTCAATTTTTTAAGTTGTAAAGCATATTTAAGACCTAAAGAATTGTTTATTCTATACTGTAGTTTTTCCATCCGCTCTAACCTTTTTATAAGGTCTTGATTACTAATATTTCCTCTATCTCCCTGCAAAATGGATATTAATTGATTATAATTTTCTCCAGAAGCTAATCTACCCAGTACATCACTTTGATCCCTCATATCGATTCCATCAAAAAAACCTGCTGAAAATTTGTTAACATTAGAAGTAGCATACTCATAGATAGAATCGGAACCTTCTATAATGCCCCTTCCTTCTATAATACCCCTTATTTTCTCCTGCTTTAAATGAGCTAAATAGGCAAATCCTTCACCATTAACAAAAAGTGTTCTCCCTATAGATTTCGGAGTTAAATAATACAAACCCGTCATTCTTCCATACAAAGATCTTCTACCATCCTTTGCAACAAAAATGTCCTCATGAACCTCACCATTTATAACAAGGTTCTCTTTTTTAGAAGGTGACAACTTATTTTTACTCGGATCATAAAAATCTCCTGTAATTAAGGCTGGGATTGCCCCTCCTTTTAAAACCAAATTATTAAGATGTTGAGCTCCTATATAAGCTTCTCCAAAATAACTACTCCACCTCATTTTATGAGAATTAGCTAGCTGCCAATTTCTAATTTGTTCCCTTTGTTGAATTAATTGACGCTTCTTCGGTTCACTATCAGACAACAAGGCAATTTCTGCCTCTAATTCTTCAAATTTCAAAGCTCTGAGCCTATCAGCTGGATTTCTAGATTTCACCCATTCATCTAAATTGTTAGGCCCTCTAATCCTACTTTTAGCAGAATTTTCATCCAATTTCCCCAATTCCCAATCATATCCTTTCTTGTTTTTATACTTCTCAGCCTTCTTTGCATAATTTGTTAACAATTTATCTATTTGATCTTGATTGGTAATACCACGTTTTTGTAATTTTTTAACCAAAATCATTTTAGTCGCATGGTTGGTTCTCTCATGAATTTTCGTCATATCGACATCAGCTAAATCAAAGCGACTAGATTCCATAACTGACGTAAATATTTGAGCCTGCTTATTTGCAGTATCATAATCTAAATTGTTAGCTTTAGCTGCCTCAAGGGCAGAAGCTCTCGTTGCAAGTTCCTCTCCCTTACTATCTCGATAATTAGCCCCCAAACCTTCACTTCCTAAAACGCTACCCATTTCCAAAGAATTTATAGGGGATGCACCAATAGATCTTGCAGCTACAGCTCCTATACCTAAATCCATGATACCACCAAGGCCACGAACTAAATTTAATTGCTTAGCAGCTTTTTTATCCCCTTCTGCTTTGACAAAGGCTTCATCTATGAAACTATCCGGATTATTAAAGAAATCAGGGACATTTGCTAGAGTAATACCTACTTTAATTTTATTACCATCACTATCCAATTTAACCTCTCCTTTTGCCACACTAATGCTATTAAGAGGTTCATTAATTATATCTAGAGCCTGTTCACTAGCATAAATAGCTGGAGCTGCTACTATTTCACTAAGAGCATACGCCATTTCATCACCGGAAACACCTTCCACCGGTTTTGGAGTTGGAGGAGGAGAATTTTTCTTATTCGATGCAAAGATAAACTTAAAGATTGAATCTAAAGCGCTTTCATATTGTTCCTGTTTTTGCCCCATATAAAACCTATTTTAAAAAATCTTTATTTCTTAAAAAAACCTCCTACAAGTGGGATTTTAGAAGCTTGTTCCCTACCTACTTCACCCATTGCTTGTGCTCCCTTACCACCACTCTGAGGGAAATACTCATCCAACATTTTAGGGACACCAGGTGCCAAAAAGAGCACATAGAGTGTAACACCAGCCATGACATAACCATCCACTATACTTTGTGTTGTAGATCCTGATAAATCACCACCAAAAATATGTAGCATTGTTCCTTGCTCAAAAAAATATAGAGGTATATGCAATAGGAAGAATACTATAACAAATACAAGAACATTTTTCGCAATTCTAAAAAACCAATCTTTCATTATTCCTTTTTTCCCTGGAACTGTAGCAATTGCCAAAATAATAGGGCCTGTTATAGTATTAAATAAAATCCCAATATATGCTTTTATCAAAGTAAAAAAGATCTTTATAGAAATATATAGAACAATTACATATAGGACGAATCTTGCAATACCACCTATTATTCTGGACATCAACCATGTTGCAACCTCAAGCAACCAACCTTCAAGAGCTTGTAAAAGACCTAATACTATTTGAAAAACTGCTACATGAGAATATACATCCGCTACACCAAAAGGATTTGTGGGATCAACATCATAGGAAGTATCTAAATAGCCCTTCAGAACATTAATTAAAACTGCACCTATATCTATCATAAGCCCTACAATAGCAAAACTAAATGTTACTAAAACTAAGCCTACAATAATACCAGGTAAAGTATTGTAAACCGTTACCATCATTTGCCCTCCTATTTTATGCCTAAACATAATCATGAAACCACCAATTATAAAAACAATTACAAAAAACATATAAGCTACATTTCTAGCTACAGACCAAAGTTCTACAATACCAGAGCTTTGCAATTGCTGGTATCCACTATCCGCATAGATACCAGCTTTTGGCACGTAATTGGGTACCCATTCTTGTGCTAAATGTTCTGGTATATCTATATACGGAGGATTATATAACATCGCAGAAATCGGCATATCTACATATCCTATGAGTCCCAACTTTGTAGCTGGAGAAAGGTTTGGATTTGCTACTATCGCACCATAATTTTTATTACCCTGAGGATAAATTATATCAAGTGAAGAACCTAGAAAGTCAACTAACCCAAAACCCTGCGATTTGTGGCTATGCTTACCTTCAACTCCTGTACTAACACTTGAAAGCTCATCTACCTCTTCATACATTCCTATAGTATCATACCCTTCTTCACCACTCATAACAGTATAAGAATTCAAAAAAACTCCCAATGTCAAGAAAAAACTAAGAACAAAAATCGCATATCTTTGGGTAGATTTATTTTGAAAGAAAATTTTCAAATTTCCAAAGATATAAAAAACTCTCTTTGTAAAGGACATTTTTATGAAAAAAAAATTTATATACACCCAGCACATCAAAATGATCTGCTTATATCATTGTATAGAGTAAAAGAAAGAATGTAAAGAATTATCCTTAATGAATTTTAACTTTTAAGAAAGGTCTATTTGGTTGATACCTTTTAATATGTTCGAATAGTATACTTCCTTATCACCTGTTCAAATTATTCTATTCTTACATCAAAATAAACTCTAAAACGTTCATTCTTGATTTCTACATAACCCTCACCTCCAAAAGAAAAAATCGGCTCAACAATATCATTAAATTTTGAGTGATATCTGTATTCAAGATCTACAAATTCTAAATCTATTGAAGCTACTTCATAACCTGTACCATCGTAACCATATGGACCAAACTCTTCAAAATCAATCTCATCCAAAAATTCAAAAGATATGAATTTACGATGCTCTCTCTTGTTCATCTTTTCTTTAATTTCTTCACCAGAAGGGATAGAGATTTCTGAAGACTTTTCGAATTCAGCCAACAAGAAATTCCCTTGTTTCAAAGTACCTCTCGGAGTAAGTATCAAATAATAATTCCAAGGATTTTGACCAATAGGTACTCCTTCTAATAATCTACTGTAATCTAATCTATAATTATTACCTACACTCGAAATTTCATGAACAACATATTCAAAATCTTCTGAAAACAACTTTTCACTTATTTTTTCAATACCTAACTTTACACTCTCCTTATCTTCAGAATCCATTTGCACATCTAGTATTTCAATACCTGCATCAAACTTGAAAGAAAGAATATCTGTAGCGTTATCATAGGTAATAAAATTGTTGCCCCTTTGCCAATAGTATGTACTTTGATCGATTGTATGGAAACTATCTCCAGTTACAGCAGGATGAGCTTTTTCGGTATATTCGAATCCTAAAATTCGAGTTGCTGAAACAAAATCTTCAACCCAATCTAAATGATTAACATCTTTAACAGAAAAAGTACTATATGTATCAACATAAAGGTTTGTTTTAGCTACGAGATCTTCAGGGAAATTTATCTGATAATTTTCGTAATACACTTCTGCTTCCTCTTCCCAAGGTTCACCAGCATAAAAAGTATCATCCTTTTCTCCGTTGGGAAGTAATAATACTAAAACCAGGGCTAAAACTAATAAAAACACAGCTATTATAATTACAAATACTTTATTTTTTATCAAAAAAGTTTTTATTTTCTTTAACATTCTATTATTTCCCATTTTAAAATATTAAAAATGTTCACCCCAATCTCCCCAGCCAGGTCCTGAAGGAGTTCTATGTGGACAATCACAAACCCAATGACAAATTTCAGCCCCTGGAGGTCCTACACAACACTCAACACGATCTGTTTCACAACAATATTGCACATTATCTATATTACAACCTGCACATTCATCATCACATCTAACTCCACCCCAATCCGCAACACGATTATCGCCAAAACAGTATGGAGGGAAATTTAATCTCCCACATCTACCACATTTATCTGTGCCTCTGAAAGGATTTAAAAGATGACAACCTAAATTATCAACAAAATGGCAATCAACACATCTATCAACAGCATCACCTGTAACCTTAACATGAAAATGCGGACCAGTAGTACAACTATCAGAATGCTGTATATGTTCAATAATATCATCATCTGTTTTCTGTGCAATCCTAGCTAAAACTGTACCTTTTTCAATTTCTATGGGTTCACCACCTAAAGGTTCTCCCGTTTGATCATCAAAATGTACAGATACACCAGTAAAAACAAAACAATGTCTAATTTCATAAATGATTCCACTTTTACCCCGAAATCTTAAATCACACCCACACCTTTGATCAGTCCCATCGCTTCCTTTAATTCGAGAATTAGTTGTAAACGCCTTAGCCCTTATAATCTCACCATCTTCTGGAGCTATAAAATATTCGGTACCCCGATGGCCATCAGTCAATGCAACATCAACAGAAGGCAAAGTGTCCCATTCATAATTAAGATGTGAAGGATCTGTTTCGGGACCTTGTGTACACCAAATCTCATCATTATCTTCACTTGGATCGCTAAAAGGGCAACCCTCTTTGTTAATATAAAGATCATTCCAAAGACTATAATCTACTCCTTTCCCACAAAGATTTTCATCTGTAGTACAACAAAGATAGCGTTTATCAGATCTGAAATCATGTGGTTCCTCCCTACATGCACCATAAACATAACATCCAGGTTGACCAGATAAACTACATTCACCAAGCTCCCCAGAAGGCCTACCTGAAACCCAATGACATTGTCCAAAAATATATTCACAAGCATGATCACCATAAACACGGTCTCTTGGATCTTCCCCTTCATCCCCATCTATAACTGTTAAAACCCTAGAACGATAATCTTGGCTACTAGCATTTCTACAAGTTAAAGTATAAATATAAGTTCCTACACCTCTTGTAATATTACCTGTATGCGAATCGCTCGTAGGAACAGTCATTGTCGTTTCTCCCTCACTTAAAGTACAACTAGTAGCATTAACAGAATTCCAAGAAACACTTATACGACCTCCCACTTTTACTGTTGAAGGATTAATACTAAAACTTGTTATAGAAACTTCACCTCCATCAGTACCATCCACAACTGTTAAAGTCCTAGAAAGATAATCCTCGCTACTAGCATTTCTACAAGTTAAGGTGTAAGTATAGGTTCCCACACCTTTTGTAATATTATCTGTATGTGAATCCCTCGTAGGAACAGTCATTGTCGTTTCTCCCTCACTTAGAGTACAACTGGTAGCATTAACAGAATTCCA
>SLHS01000049.1 GCA_007136035.1 Patescibacteria group bacterium
GGAGACAACAAAGAGTAATTACCGCAATCAGAGAAGAGTTGCTTTCTTCATCAACATATTTAAATCCTAGAAAAATATTTGAAATCATCAACCTTTTGGAAGACAACATTGAATTTTCAGAGTTTACAAATGAAGAAATTCAAGCAGCAAAAAAACTTCTACAAAAAGAAGATATATCTTCCTACTCTTTTGTACTAGACCCTAGTATAGCTAATTACAAACTAATAACGGATAAAGGATTAACTCTTAATGGTTATACTGTAGGACCAATTTCAGGATTAAATCAATACAAGGAAATTCAAAAATACATTAAACATGCACATAAGAAACCTATGCTATACTCCGAAAACCCAACCATACTTGTATATGATATAGGAATTGGATATCACGAAGCTTTAGAAAAGACAACAGAGATAAAAAAAGCTCACCCATACATACAAATACAATATATGGGCACATTATTTAACGATATTGAGGGGGACTATTTTTATAGCCAATCCGAATCAAGCGGTGAAATAGACGAAGAAATAGCGAAGCATTTTCCATTAAACGTAACCGAAAAGCCTGAATTTATTGAGGAAAAAATATTAAATGGTGATTATATAATCCTCTTAGGCTCAAATGATTAAAATCCTTGAAGGTGAAAACTCATTCCTCTCAAAACAAAGACTTGACTCTTTAATCCAAAAATATTCAAAAGAAAAACCAAACTCCTCTATTAAAATAATAGATGCTGAAAGCAAAAACATTTCAGATATTATTAACGAGTATGAAACACAGGACATATTTTCTAAAAACAAACTTCTAGTAATAAAACGGTTAATTTTAAACAAAAATTATAAAGATTTTGTTGAAAAAATAATTGACACAAAAAATTATACAAAAGACATAGATTTAATCATTTGGGAAGAAAAAGCTATCCCTAAAAATACTAGGTACCACAAATTATTTAAAGAAATTGATGCAATAGAGTCATTTACAAAATTTAATAAAAGAAACTTTCAAACTTGGGCAAAAGAATACGTAAAATTGAAAAAATTGAAGATGGATGAGACTAGTTTTAAAATTTTGATAGAAATGACTGATTATAATCCATACCTATTTGCAAATGAAATTGAAAAACTCAAACTCTCAGAAAAAGAAAACATTAACGCAAAAGACCTAGAGGAAAATACAAACGATATGTTCACAAACAACATATGGGATTTTTTAGATGCCATAAATCAAAAATCCAATATGGAAGAATATACAAAAATCCTCATAAATCTTTTAAAAAATGGCCTTGATCCACATTATTTAATGATTATGATTGCAAGAAATGTAAAACAAATATTACTAATAAAAAAAATGACGTTCGAAGGAAAAACAGACAGAGAAATTGTTTCTATTTTAAAAATACCTCCATTCACTTTACCAAAGTTAAAAAATATTGCCTCAAAAAGCGAAAGTGAAAAACTTCTTAGCTTATATGAAAAACTTTATAACCTTAATTACGAAAGCAAAATTGGGAACATAGATGCAGAATTAGGACTAATTCTTCTAATAACTCGCTTGAATTGACAGCCAGAAACATATCATCTAATATGGGTACATATTAAAAAAATGATATGGATAGTAAAAAGACCCAAAAAGTTGTCGTCATAATACTTGTTATTACTGCCTTGCTTGGAATTGTAGGTGCTTTTCTTGTTTATCACCTCTCTACCCAAGATGAAACAATAAGAACAGAAAGAGAAGAAAGAACGTATTGCGCTTGTATCACCGCCTATACCACACCAGATTGCAATGACTGTAGCTGTACACAAATAGAAAGCCAAGCCTTGGAATCAAAAATAGGTGAAGTTATTGATGGCGTTTGTACATTAGATTGTGATGAAGCCATAGCAACAGAAGAGCAAGAAGAACAGGAGATAATAAAATGTTTAATACCACAAGTAAGGGAAAGCAATTGTCACTCTGTAAGTGTTAGAGATTCGAATACGAGAGATTTAATCGTCCCACCAATACCAAATGATAGACCTGTACTAATCACTGCAAATTTTGTCCCAAGACAAATTGGAGGAGAAGATGAAAGCTTTACCCAATATGTCTTCATAGTAAATGGAGTAACACATGAGGTAAAACCTGATGAAGCTCCATCAACAACAATTAATGGAGAAAGAAATTATATGCCAGAAATAGAATTTAGTAATTTTCAAGAAGTTGATACCTTAACAGTACAAGTTATGGGACACTCGGACAGGGATCCTGATGGAGACTCACCTAATAGATATTGCTATAGACAATATGATTTAATTTCAGCAAGAAGCCCCCTTTGTTCTAGTTTAACAGCACAAGTCCAAGAAGGAAGGACACCGAACACCGTAACAATTAATCGTTTAGAATTGAATACACCAAATCTTACACAAGAAAATGAGATTTCAATAGAATTTACCTTTGATCACGAAGATTTAGAAAATGTTAGGACACAAATTATACCCCCTGAATTACTAGAAGAAATTATGATTAATGAAACAATATTTTTAGAACATACTCACCTTTATTCTACACCTACATTGTATGAACAGGGAGAAGGATTTCCAACTTTAAATAGTGAAACTCTTGATTCAGAACGAATCTCAATATCTGCACAAGTCTATGTAGATGGTTCTGCTATAGATTCAAATCTATGTAGAGAAAACATCACCTTAATAACAACAGAGGAACCTGAACCAGAGGAACCTGAACCAGAGGAACCCGAACCAGAAGAACCTGAACCAGAAGAACCCGAACCAGAAGAACCTGAACCAGAGGAACCTGAACCAGAGGAACCTATTATTGTCGTAGCAATGGAAGGTCCATCATGTGTCGTAAAAGCCGAAGATGAAGATTCAATCAGCAGAACAAATTATCGTATTACAATAACAAATAATTCAGGTGAAGGGCAAGAAATTACTAGCATAACAAATAAATTACCACTAGGCTTCAAATATGTTGAAGAAACAACAACTATAAATAATACTCTAGCTGATGATAATATCTTGGATATCACAGCAATAGGTGAATCACAAGAATTAATTTGGAGTGATAATTGGACTATAGAATCAGATTCATCTTTAATCCTAGAATATGGTATTAACATAACTCATAATGCCCTAGATGGAGAAAACCAGAATGAGGTAGTTGTTACACCAACTACAATACCTGATGATATGGACAGCCTTCGAGCAGAATTCGTCACTTTGGTAGATGACGAATGCGAACATGAAGAAGAGTTACCAGATACAGGAAACTTGACCTACATCAGCTTCCTAGTTGGTACAATTGCACTAATTTTTGGTGTCTTGGTATACCAAGGTAAGATAGATGTCGTAGATAGAACAATACTTAAACTCATCGGTACAAAAGCAGTCAAAAAGAGAATCATGAGTCCACAAGAATATTTAGAAGATAGTATACTGGAAGAAGAAGAAAGAGAAGATTAAAATGCCTGCGTATTAACAACAATTGGAGCTCCTTCTAAACCATACTCCACACCCTCAGAAGAAATAACGAAATAATATACGCTTGAAGGCTTGAGATTTTTAATTTCAATAGAGTGTTTTTTTGCAGCTATTTCATTATCTTCATTAATAGCAATATAATTTATAGAATCAATGCTATCCCCATACTTAACTAAACCTAAACATTTATTAGAAGTATGCCACTGAACAGAAAAAGAAGTCGAAGAAATATTCTGTATTTGCAAATTGACAGGGACACAATCTTCAAACAAAACATCACCTTGTTCATTTAAAATATCTCTGTTATAAAAAAATAATAAAGTACCAGAGACAATCAAAAGAATAGCTATAAAAACAAGAAAAATATTATTCATACATTCAGTTACTAACAACTAAGAAAAATTCTTCATCTACATAATGACCTTCTTTCTCAATTCTTAAAATAAAACTTGTCGTCTCAGGTTCATCTGGAGTCCCATTTATAGTCATTCCATCAAAAACAAGCCAATCCGGAGCTTCCAAAAGAACTAAGTTTGTCATATCATCAGAAGGAGAAACTCTCGGTGTAAAAGTATAAACCTCTCCCACAATAGCACTTCTTGAAGGCTCATTAATAATCTGGGGGAAAGACTTATCATAACCTTGTTCACTGACAACATCTTCATCATCTACAAATCTTTCTGGATATTTTCTTTCGTTGTAATTTCGTAAAAGAACAGAGCCTGTTATACCAAAAAGCATAAGTAAAGCAAACACAATAATAAACAGTTTTATGGGTTTAACCTTCGGCTTCATGATATTAATAGTATAACAATTATATTTTTTATTTACAAAACAGCACAAAGTATATATAATACCATCATCTAAACATTATTTTATTCTACTACTTTGCATGCCTAATTTGAAAGCTTCGATTAAAGATAATAGAAAAAGCAAAAGAAGAACCGAAAAAAATCTTCGGATGAAGCGTAGATACAAAAATGCTATTAAAGAGTTTCAAACTCATCTAAAAAACGAAGACTTGGAAAACGCAAAAAAATCTCTTTCCAAAGCATACAAGCTAGTTGACAAGGCAGCTAAAACAAAACTTTTGAAAAAACAGACTGCTTCTAGGAAGAAGTCTAGATTAACAAAACTTTTAAACAAAACTGCCCTAAATGTCAAAACTACTTAGAAAACTTTTACAATATATTATTCTTCCTGCTGCACTTCTTGTCGTCTCTAGAGTAGCTGGTATTTATTTTGCTGTTAACTTTTTTAACTTGGATTTTTTTTTAGAAACTCAACCAGAACAAATATACTCTTTACAAATATATTTCACTAATCAAGCGGATGCTTTGCTGGCCAGTTCTATATCAAATTTAACAATGTTGATAACAATTTCTTCATTAGCAGTATATTATTTAATAAAATACCGTCTTTCAATACTTGCAGCGTACAATCCAAAAGTACTTGTTAAGCTAAATAATCTGAATTTAATGCCTTGGGTTAATAACAAGAATAATACTTTCTTAAAAACATTTGTTTGGATTACATTCCTCTGGATTGTCAGCATTATACTCATAGCAGATGTTTTGTCTCAAGATTCTTCCCTATGGATTGCAATATTATCCTTTCTTACAGCGATCATATCTACATGGGCACTAATTAGGACATTTGAAATTGAAGGGGAAATAATCTATCCTCATAGTAAGGTATCTAATCTTTACTGAAGACAAAATGGATAGAAGAGAAATATCACGAATAAATGTCAAATTTGGGAAGTTTCTTGATCCTTTTTTGATTCTAGGGATATTACTAATTTTAACAATATCCATATTGGCAGTAGATAGTCTTTCACCAAGAACTTTTTCAAAAGAACAAATGAAAAATGTTTTAGGTATTCAAGAAGAAAGCATAGTCGATTTTGAATTGATTCGGGGGAATCATAATTACATCACTTCTGAGAGATTAGATGAAATAAGTAAAAATTATTTTAAATACACTACTGTAGTAGTAAAACCTCCCGAAGGGAGAATTTCAAAACCAATTATAAAAATAAGGGGGATTCAAAAAGATACGAACGTTAAAATTCATCTAAACTATACAAACCTAAATAATTCAAAAATCTCAATATTCGATAAATCACAAAATACAAGCTATATATTACAACAAAATTCACAAAACTATACTCAAAATATCAATCTAACTCAAAACTCCGACACCCTCTATTTAATTATTGAAAATTCAAGACCTGTATTTTTTAATCAATATATAGAAATAAATTTCTTCTTGAACCCCTAAAATTCTGCTATACTCCTACATATTATGACAGAAAATTACAAACAAGAAAAAATAAGAAATTTTTCAATTATTGCTCATATTGATCATGGGAAATCTACTTTGGCCGATAGATTTTTGGAACTAAGGGAAGGTTATGAAAAAAAACATAAAAAAAATGACAGGATTACAGACACATTAGAGATAGAGCAAGAAAAAGGTATTACAATAAAATTACAAGTTGCCAGAATTCCTTGGAAAGGATATTTACTAAACCTCATAGATACTCCCGGACATGTTGATTTTTCATATGAAGTATCTAGATCACTAGCAGCTTGTGAATCAGCTCTACTGTTAATTGATGCTCAACAAGGTATACAAGCTCAAACCATCTCTAACACACAAAAAGCTCTAGAGCTTAATCTCGAATTAATTCCAGTACTCAATAAAATAGATTTACCTGGAGTTAACATTGAAAAAAGAATTGAAGAGATAGAAGCGTACTTAGGTTTCAAAAAAGAACAAATTATTCAAGTTTCTGGGAGAACAGGACAAAACATTGAAAAACTCTTAGACGAAATTATTAAACAACCTCCACCCAAAGGACAAGAGCAAGCAAATTTCAGAGGCCTTATCTTTGATTCTTTTTACGATGAACATCGAGGTGTAGTGCTTTCGACAAGAATTTTTGATGGAGAAATCAACAAAAATACTCAACTTTTGTATTTACTAAGAAAAAAAGAAAATTTTAAACCAACAGAAATTGGCGTTTTTTTACCAGAAATGGAAAAAGTAGACTGTTTAAAAACTGGTGAAGTTGGGTATATAGCTACAGGGCTAAAAGATATTCGATATTTTACGGTAGGTGACACAATTTCAAACACACCAAATGAAAAACCTTTCGAGGGGTACAAGATACCTCAACCAAATGTTTTTGCAACATTCTTTCCAACCAGTCCAGAAGATTACGAAAATTTAAAAATTGGACTCAACAAACTTTCCTTAAATGATGGATCTTTGAGTTTTGTTGAACAAAAATCAAGTTTGCTGGGAGCAGGCTTTAGATGTGGTTTTCTAGGGCTTCTACATATGGAAATTATACAAGAAAGGTTAGAAAGGGAATATGATATTGATTTAATAATTACAGCCCCTACAGTCGCGTACAAGGTAATTACAACGTCAGGGGAAAAAGTAACTATCGAAACCCCACAAGAAATGCCAGACCCTTCATCCATCAAAGAGATTTCTGAACCATGGGTTAGAGTTAAAATATTCACACCACAAGAATATATGGGCAATATTATGACACTTTGCAAAGAAAAAAGAGGAGAATATGTAAATACAACTTTTCTGGGAGATGAAAGTTCAAGGATTAAAGAGCAATTTTTGCAAATAGAATTTGATATGCCCCTAGCCTCTTTAATTTCAAATTTTTTTGACACTATGAAAAACATTTCTAGAGGATATGCATCAATGGAATATGAACTCATTGATTACTTCCCAGCAAATGTTGTAAAAGTTTCTGTTCTTGTAAACAAAGAGGGAATCTCTGCACTAAATTTTCTTGAAATTAGAGAAGACGCTCAAAAAAAAGCTTCAAAACTTCTAAGTATCATGAAATCCGTTATTCCAAAACAACAATTCCAAATACCCCTGCAAGCAGCGATTGGAGGTAAAATTATAGCAAGAGAGGATGTGAAATCCCTTAGAAAAAATGTAACTGAAGATCTTTATGGTGGAGATTACAGTAGAAAGAAAAAACTTCTACAAAAACAAAAAAAGGGTAAAAAAAGACTAAGACAAATTGGTAAAGTTAATATACCACAGGATGCTTTTTTAGCAATACTAAAGACTTAAATAAATTATTAAAACTAGAATTAGCTTTATGGAAGAAGAAAAAATGGAATTACAAGAAAAAGAAAAAAGTAATATAGAAAAGCTAAAAGAATACATAATAAAAGTAGATACTTATGCTTTCCCAGAAAAACCTTTAAATATAAAAATAGATGGGAAAGATACTATAAGGGCTGAAGCAGCACATCATTACGAAAAAAACAAACTTGGGGAAATTACGGAACACTATTACGTTGTAAACGAAAAACTGAATAATTTAAAAGAAGAGCACAATAGCTCTCTTTTTGGTATTGCCATACACGAAGTTAGACATAGAGCTCAGCTCGAAATACTAGAAAAAAAAGACCTTTTTAAGAAAGAAAACTTAGATCTTTTAGATAATACTAGCTATAAACCGTTAACAGAACTAGAAGAAAAGA
>SLHS01000066.1 GCA_007136035.1 Patescibacteria group bacterium
AAAATTCCAGCACACAATCGGCTAAATTATCCGCATTACTAAGAAAA
Source organism: Patescibacteria group bacterium (assembly GCA_007136035.1). Taxonomy (GTDB): domain Bacteria; phylum Patescibacteriota; class Dojkabacteria; order SC72; family T1SED10-24; genus PWIP01. Next base: position 48 of record SLHS01000066.1, read on the forward strand.
ACAGAGTAAACATCATCTTTCTCTATCGTTACCCCTTCCTCCGATAAACTAGACAAAGCTAATTCTGTTAAACAGTAATCTTCTACATATTCATCCTCAAATCTTGAAAAATCAAGATCTTCTAAACCCATAACATCAAGGACTTCTTCTAATTCATTCAAACTAAGACCATGTACCCTACAAGAAAATGGAAACTCATGTAAACAATCAAGTTCTTCAAGAACATCATTATCTTTTACTTGAGTATAATCGAGAGTACCTATTAAACCGACTATTGTCTCGGCCAATTCATTTGCTTCCGTAGAAGCTCGTTCATCAACAACTCTTTCCGACTCACGAATCATACGAGCATAGAGGGCGAAACCTATGATACTACCCACTATCAAAAGAACGAAAACTATGGCCAAAGCCTGCCCCGAATACTTGTTCATAAAAAACAACAAAACTAAAATAACTACTTAAAATCAGATTAAACAAAATATCAGGATATGTCAAGAGACATTAAGGAGAGGAATATTGAAATTACCACCTAAAATGAGCAAAGGCTTTATTAGCCTCTGCCATTTTCTCAACGTCTTGTTTTTTCTTAATAGCATCACCCTCACCTTTATAAGTAGCTATCATTTCTCTTCGAAGCAAATCTTCAAAAGAAGCACCTGTTTTTTTTCTAGCAATATCAATCAACCAACGAACCGCCAGTGTTTCTTGTCTTTGAGGAGTCACCGGTACTGGAACTTGATAATTAGAACCCCCAACTCTTCTACTTTTTATTTCCAAAGCAGGTCGTACATTATCAACAACTTTTGTAGCAAACTCTACTGGATCTGTTTTTAATTCTTCGGCTCCTTGTTCAACAACATTGTAGAATGTTTTTTCTGCTAAACCCTTCTTGCCATGCAACATGATGTTATTTATAAATTTCGCAAACAAAGTATTCTTGTATTTCAAATCTTTATTTAATTTTCTAACTTTCGCTCTTTTCCCTCTCATTAAAAATCTCTAAAAATTATTTTTCTTTTTTAACTCCATATTTTGATCTAGCCTTTTTTCTGTCTTTCACACCAGCAGCATCATACTTACCTCTAACCACAGTATATTTAACACCTGGTAAATCTCTTTTCCTGCCAGCTTTTAGAAGAACAACTGAATGCTCTTGTAAATTATGACCCTCTCCAGGAATATATGCTGTAACTTCCATACCGTTAGAAAGTCTAACCCTCGCTACTTTTCTAAGTGCAGAATTTGGTTTTTTGGGTGTCATAGTTCTTACCTGTAAACAAACCCCTCTTTTGAAAGGATTATTTGCTTTTTTATAGCGATTCTTAAGAGAATTGTAGTTTGTACCTAAGGCCATAAACTTATTCTTCTTTTCTACGCTTTTTCTAGGTTTTCTTATTAATTGATTAACTGTTGGCATAATTAATAATCTTTAAATTCACAAATATGTTCTATTCTTGCTTCATCCCCAGTTGGGATTTTGCGTCCAATCATAACATTTTCTTTCATTCCGCGCAAATAATCCACTTGACCAAGAATTGCAAAATTTGTCACGACTCTTACCAAATTTTCGAATGACATTGCTGAAAGAATGCTTTCTGTTTGCGAAGCAGAAGTTCTAATACCCATAAACTTTGGTATTATAAGGGCAATATTCCTATTTTCTTTTCTCAAACATTCATTCGTATATTCTGCTCTAAATCTATTTACTATTGTACCAACCAAATATTCTGAATCACCACTTTCCATAACACCACCCAATCTTGCCATTTGTCTGGTTATAATTTCAACATGTACATCCATAAGTCCAACTCCTTGTTCTGCAAAAACTTTCTGTGCATGATTCAATACATATTCTTGAGCTTTTTGAATTCCAGCTACAGAAGCCAATTTCTTAGGATCAACACCCCCCTCACTAAGTTGCTGCCCAACATATACCTTATCTCCATCATTTACTAAAAGATCTAAACCGGGGAGGACTTTAATCTTCTCTTCAGCCTTCATCTCTCCTTCCAATGTCATAATCCCCGAATCAATTTTAACAACACCAGAAAAAGGAGCTTGTTTTTCTTCTTCATCACTATTTATGAAAAGAAGTTGAGAAGTTTTAACCTTATCACCATTTTTTACACTAACTTTTTTCGCGTCAGAAATGATAAAGTTTCTAACAACTTTTTGACTACCTTCGATAAACAAGGTCTTAGAATCATCTTCTCCAACTTCAACTTTAACAATGCCATCAATAGAGGATATCTGTGCTTCAACTTTAGGTGCTCTCGCTTGAAAAAGCTCAATTAATTTAGGCAAACCTTGAGTAATATCAGTTCTTTGAACACCTCCTTTATGAAATGTTTGCATAGTCATCTGAGTTCCTGGCTCACCAATTGACTGAGCAGCTATAACGCCAACAGCTCTTCCCATTTCGATTTCTTCATTTATTTCATGATTATATCCATAACATTTTTTACAAATTCCCAAAGGAGCTCTACAATTTATAGGGGAACGAACTGAAATCTGAGACACATCTGCTTCTTCTACTTGTTTTGCTAGTTCTACAGTTATATATTGTCCCTTCTTAATCAAAACTTTACCCTTTTTGTCAACTACATCCTTAGTTAAAAACCTACCTCTCACTCTCTCTCCAAAACTCATTTTCCTCTCATCATTGCTATCCAAAACTATACCCTCACCCTCATATTCACAATCATCCATTCTTATTATAACGTCATGAGCAACATCAACAAGCTGTCTTGTCAAATAACCAGAGTCGGAAGTTTTGATAGATCTGTCTGCAATACCTTTTCTCCCACCATTAGCAGCAACAAAATATTCGAATGCACTAAGACTATCTCTGTAATTACCTTTTATAGGTAAGGCAACCCAATTACCTGAAGAATCCATAACCATACCTTTGATTGTCAAAATCTGCCTTGCTTGAATTTGGGCTCCATTAGCACCAGATTCAACCATTTGGTATACAGGATTATTTTTAGATATTTTTTCCCAAGCCTCATCCTGTAATTCTTCAGCAAAATTATGCCATTCATTAGTAGAAAGTTCTATCTTTTCTTTCTCAGTTATTAAGCCCTGGAAATAATTTTCTTCTAGTTCTTTATCTTTTTCTTCTGTTTGAGCGATTCTTTCTTTTAGTCCCAAATCCAAATCACAATCTTCCATAGCGAAAGAAAAACCTAAGTCTGTAGCATATTTGAAACCTAATTTTTTTAGCTCATCTAAAAGTTCTGGCAATATTTCAAAAGGATATTTGTTTTTAACATCCTCTAAAATTTTCTTAATTTTAGCACCACTAATCTGTTCGTTAAAGAAAGGATAATCTTCTGGAAAGATTGAGTTCAAGATTATTCTTCCAACAGAAGTGTGAAATATCTCCCCTTTACCCTTAGCTACTATTTCTTCAGCAATAGTTATATCACCTCTATCATAAGCTCTAATAGCTTCATTAAAATCACCAAAAACTCTAGGGTTTTCCTTCTTTTCAAGCTCGGTCATAAGAAAGAATCCCAAAACCATATCTTTTGTCGGGACTGCAAGCATCTTACCATCTTTGATATCCATAATGTTTTTTGACGCTAGCATTTTCTCAGAACCCTCTTGCATAGCTTCATCCGAGAGTAAAACATGAACCTGCATAGCATCACCATCAAAGTCGGCATTAAAAGCCTTACAAACCAATGGATGAAGACGAATAGCATCACCTTCTACTAATCTTGGATAAAACGCTTGAATACTGTACTTGTGTAAAGTAGGAGGTCGATTAAGAATGATTGGTCTATTATTAACAATCTTCTCCAAGAAATCCCAAACTATATCATCTTGCTCATCAATCATATCTTTTGCAGCCCGAATATTTACCACTAAACCAGCCTCAAGAATTTCATGGATAACAAATGGCTTAAACATCTCTAGAGCTACAGACTTTGGTATACCACATTGATCTAAACTTAACGTAGCATCTCCAACGATAACTGCTCTCGCAGAATAATCAACTCTTTTCCCAAGAAGATTCTTTCTCAACATTCCCTTTTTCCCTCGTAACTGATCAGTTAAAGATTGATAAGGTAATCTTCTACTATTAAGCAAAGGTTTACCTGGTCTGTGTTGATTATCTATAAGGGCATCTACAGATTCCTGCAACATTCGCTTTTCATTTCGAAGTATTACATCAGGAGCTCCAATTTCAATCAGTCTTCGCAATCTATTGTTTTTGATTACAATACTTCTGTATAGGTCATTCAAATCGGAAACAGCAAAACGACCTCCAGGCAAAGAAACAATAGGTCGAAGTTCAGGTGGAACTACAGGTAAAACAGACATAACCATCCAAGTAGGATCTAAATTATTTGCTTTAAATCCTTCAAAATACTGCAATCTTTTAATTGTATTAGCTTTTTTAATCCCTTTCTCAACTTTCAAATTTCGCTTTAAAGTTTTAATCTCTTCATCCAAATCTATCATACTTAAAAGTTTCTCTACTGCCTCAGCACCCATCTGTGCTTCAAAGAAAAGTAAGTCCCTGTCTGTTAAATCAACATAGTCATCTTCGGTTAGTATTGTTCCAACTTCAATTTGTTGTACAAGATTTTCAAACTTGGTAAATGAAATATCTAGTTCTTCCTCCATTTCAGCAAAATCTCTTCTTATAAGAGCCATTGCTTGTTTCCTTTCATGATTTAGTTGATTTTCTTTAAATTGCAAAGTTTTTTTATTCTTCTTACTTTTTTTATCAGCTTTAAGTTCTTTAATTTTTTCATCAAATTCTTTTTCTGTAGTTTTCAACTCATCAGACATATCATCGTGCAGTTCCTTCTTCTCCTTTTCTCTCAGACTTCTGACTCTCTGCAACATGTCATCTCTGTTTTCTTCTTCAACACTTACAACCATATATCTTGTGTAATACAATACCGAAAGGATTTTCTTATGTGGCATATTTAGTATAAGAGAAAGTTTGTTTGGTACACCATATGCAAACCAAACATGTGCCACGGGAACAACTAAATCTATATGTCCTAACCTTTCCCTTCTAACATCTTTTCTTGTAACCTCCACACCACACTTATCACAAACTATTCCCTTGTATCGAATTTTTTTGTATTTTCCACAATAACATTCATAGTTCTTTGTAGGGCCAAAAATCTTTTCACAGAAAAGTCCATCTGGTTCTGGCTTAAAAGTACGATAGTTAATCGTTTCAGGTTTATGAACCTCACCATACGACCACGTTAAAATTTGCTCAGGAGAAGCTAAAGTCAACTTTAGAGCGTCAAAATTTGAATAATCCTCTTTGTAGTTTTGCATTTTTTTATTCATCGTCTTCCTCCTCTTTTTCAGATTTAGAAATTAATTCAACATTTAAACATAGAGAATTTAATTCTCTTATTAAAACTTTAAAAGATTCAGGTACATATCTCATTTCTATCTTATCACCACTTATAATTGCCTTATATGCTTCAGCTCTACCAATAACATCATCAGATTTGATTGTTAACATTTCCTTAAGCGAATATGCCGCACCATGTGCCTCAAGAGCCCAAACTTCCATTTCTCCAAATCTCAATCCACCCATCTTAGGCTTTCCTTGCATAGGCTGTTGGGTCACCAAAGTATATGGCCCTGTTGATCTTGCATGTACAGCATTTTCAGCAATATGCCTCAACTTAAGAATATATTTTGTTCCCACTGCAACCTTTCTTGGAAATTTATCTCCTGTTCTTCCATCGTACAGTTCAACTTTTTGATCCATACTAAACCCATTCTCTTGCATTTCTTTTTCTACCCATTTTTCATCAATATTATCAAAAGGGGGAACAGCAAATTTTTTACCCAAAAGAGTCGCATATTTACCGAAATGTACTTCTTTTGCCTGACCCATATTCATCCTTTTTATAAAAGTGGGTGTAAGAACTATATCTACTGGTTCACCATCTGCTGTAAAAGGCATATCCTCAACAGGTCTAATTGCTGCAATCGTACTCTTATCACCATGTCTCCCTGCTATTTTATCTCCATAGTTTATTTTCTTAGTATCTGCAATCCAAACCTTTACCTGGTGTAAAACTCCTGGACTTAATTTGTCATTTTTGTCTGCAGACAAGATTTGTACATTTGTCACAATACCAGCCTCACCGTGAGGAACTCTCAAAGAATTATCTCTAACATCACTTGCCGCTTCACCAAATATCGCACGCAGTAACTTCTCTTCTGCAGTCAATTCCTTTTCCCCACGAGGGGCTACAACTCCAACAAGAATGTCTCCTGCTGTAACCTTGGCTCCAACTCGAACAATACCTTGCTCATCCAATTTATTAAGTATTCTTTCATTAACATTTGGAATATCTGCCGTTATTACCTCTGGCCCTAATTCTGTATCTCTTACATCAATAGGATATTCCTTAATATGTATAGATGTTAAAAGATCTTCTTTGAAAACTCTCTCTGAAATAATTACGGAATCTTCATAATTATATCCTTCATAAAACATCAACGCTGCTTTCAAATTTGTCCCCAAAGCAAGCTCGCCATCTACCATTGTTGGCCCATCAACCAAAAGATCTCCTTTCTTCACTTTATCACCAACAGAAACTCTCGGATATTGTGAAAAAGATGTGTCATTATTTGATCTAAGATATTTCACAATTTCATATTCTTTTTGTCCCAACTTCTTATAATTAACACGAACTCTCTGACCATCTATATACTCTACCTCTCCTGCATCCTTAGCAAAAATACCTCTGCCTGATTGTTCAGCCAGAATTTTTTCAAAACCTGTCCCGATAACAGGAGCCTCATGCTTTAAAAGAGGAACTGCTTGCCTCTGCATGTTTGAACCTGTTAAAGCACGCATAGAGTCATTATGTTCTACAAAAGGTATTAGACCCATACCAATACCCACTTGCTGATAAGGGGCAATATCAACATAATTAATCAATTGAGAATCTTGGCTTAAAAACTTACCATTAAATCGCACTGGAACGATATCTTCCGTAATATTACCAAAGGAATCCTGCTCTAAACCTGCTTGACTAATTCTGTATTGTTCTTCCTGCCTAGCATCAAAATACTCTATTTCATCTGTAACATATGAACATACATTTATTTCTTTTAAATCTTTGATCTTTGTTAATTTTTCTGCTAATTCCTTAGTTATCCTCTCTCCCTTTTTTGCTACTGTCTTTTTACCATCTTTTACCGCTTCGCTCAGTTTCTTGTTTACTGAAATTTTAGGGTCATTTTTTACTGTTTGAAGAACCTTTCTGTAAGGAGCTTCTATAAATCCAAATTCATTTATTTTGGCAAATACAGCTAATTGGTTAACAACACCAATAGCATGACTTTCAGGACTTGTAACAGGGTCAAACCTAGAATATTGGGAAGAGTGAACCTCTCGAACTGAAAAAGTTGCTCTTTCCTTTACAAGCCCTCCTGGCCCTGTAGCTGTAATTTTTCTTTTGTTTTCCATTTCAGCAAGGAAATTGTACTGATCCATAAAAGAAGATAGCTGATTACTACCAAAGAAAGTATTTATAGCTGCAATTAAAGGTCTTGTGCTAATTAACATAGAAGGAGCTAATTTAGCATCTTCTCCATACATACTCATTTTGTCTCGAATATTTTTTTCGAGCCTTCGAACACTCATCCTTAATTGATCAACCAAAACTTCACCTACGCTACGAATTCTTCTATTCGACAAATGATCTATATCATCTGCTTCTTCTACACCATTATTAACATTTATTAGTTTCTTAACTATTAGTAAAATATCATTCACATAAAGTTTACATTCCTCCCCCTCTAAAGCATACTTTGTCCCTAATTTTCTGTTTAATTGGTAACGTCCAATCCTACCAAGG
>SLHS01000025.1 GCA_007136035.1 Patescibacteria group bacterium
CATCTATATTAGCAACGATACTGATATTTTTTACCTTTAGTCGTATTGTAATACTGCTCACTGTTTTGCTTTGGATTGGTTTCTTACTTAAGGAAGTTTTTGAAAGGAAAAAAGTTGTAAATCTTTTTACAATATCTCCAATATTTTTAACAAGATTTTTTAACCTTTTTTTTGGAAACGATGGTTCTTTTACAGATAGAATAGAACTTTTTAAAACGGCCAGAGAAATTTTAAGGAATCATCCACATATTGGCATTGGAGTCGGTAATTTTGTAAGAGGTATAGATTACTATCCCGTATATACAGCGGGAGGATTTATGCTTCTCCAACCCGTACATAATGTTTTCCTCCTTATTCTTGCAGAATATGGAATAATCTTTGGAATACCTTTAATAGCTTTAATATTAACAATATTGGCAAGAGCTTTTTTAAGAGGAAGCCTTTTAATTAAATACGGAGTTTTTTCAATACTAGTTATAGCGAGCTTTGATCATTATCTCATTACTCTTCCTCAAGGACTTTTGCTTTTTACAATGCTTTTAGTTTTTCTTTTTTACTCTACCTTGGAAAAAACGAAAAAAGTTTAACGTTGTAAAAATTCTGAAACTTCTTTTTTGAATTTTTCAATATCTTCAAGATCATTTTTCAAAACATCATATATCTCTTCTCTGTCGATCTTTCCATATTCATGAACAAGTATATTCCTTAACCCTATCATTTTCTTTACATTTTCTGCTGTTTCTTCTGAAATCACAAGATTTTTAACCAAAGAATCAACACCTTCATAGTTGTCATAGGGGCGTATTTTTTCTTCAGATTTTACAAAGATATTTACAATATCTAAAACACATTGAACAGAAAGTTGCAAATATCTTTCAACAAGTCCGTAAAGTTCAAAATTATTTACAAAAGTTTCTTTACTTTTAGATTTTTCCTGAAGGATTAAAAGATATCCAAGATATTCTTCAAGATTTCTTAACTTTTCTCTTGTTTTTTCTTTTTCAATTTTCTCCATAATGTGTTTTCATAAATATTTTGTAATCTTGATATTCGTTAAAGGTTTTAAGATAAAAGTCTAATTCTTTCTCAGGGTCTCTGTTAATTAATATCTCCCCTTCTTTAATTACTACAAAGTTTAAAAAAGGCTTTGCTTGATTTAGAATAACGACATCTACTTCTTTCTTCGTCGCCCTAGTTATATCCTCCATTAACTTTAATCTAATGTCAAACAATTTCTCTTTGCAATTTTCATCAATATATACTGCTACATCAACATCACTTTTTTCATTTGAATGCCCTGTAGCTTGTGAGCCAAAAAGGTATGCAAAAAGAACACAGTCTTTTTCTTTCAAAACTTTTTTTACTTTTTCCTGAATATTTTCCATGAACAAATTATATCACAGCAAAAAGTTTTTCTTTCAAGTCAATTTCAGAAACATCAGAAACCTTTAAATATTCATCAGCCTTAATTGGCTTTTCAACCTCTGTTAAAGAAATACACAGGTTTGCTTTTTCAAAAAAAGGACTGACTTTTTTCTTTTTAGAAAGAACAATGTTTGTTTCAACCATACCTCCGGATATAACTCCGTCGTATTTAACTAGGGTTGTTAGGAAAAAACCAGGAAAGTTTTCTAAACTCTCTACCATACTTTTTACTCTCTGCCCTCCTCTAGAATATATTTTGATTTTAAAAGAATTTTTCATTTTAAAAACATTCTACTACAAAGAAATTGCCATTTAAAGAAAAAAAGGATAATATTTAAACAATGAAAAAAGTAAAAAACTTAAAAAAAAGAATTAAATATGTATTAAGTATTCTAATTCCAATTTTTTTCGTAAACTTTTTAGTTTTTACATTAGCTTGGACAAACCCTACACAAACTCCTCCAGATGCAAATCCTCCTTTTCCACTAGCTGTAGGTCTTACAGAACAATTCAAGGATGCGGCCTTAGGTGTAGGTGGTATTGTAGAAGTTTTAGGAATTCACCTTAAACCAGGAGCACAAACACAACCAGAGTGTAATGAAAGCACTAGAGGTATGATGTGGTTAGACAAAGGTGGCACAGAAGAAGCTAGTAATTTAGTTTTTTGTAGAAAAGTTTTAGAAGGTGAATATGCTTGGGAGGTTGTGGAGTTGGGGCTAAAATGGCCCGACGGTGAAGGGTATATTTATAATGAAGGTGATTATGAGGATATGTGGGTGGAGGGATTTTTCGGAGGTGGAGATCAGTGGAAAGATACAGATCATTTATTTCTTGAACACTATTCCAGTCCTGGTGATCATGTAACGTGGGTTACTGGAGAAAAAATAGATCTTGCGGGAATAAGTCATGTTAAAGCGGACATAGATGGTGTGACGCGAACGTTAGATGTCTCAGCTTTAAATGGCTTTTATTATATCAGAATCCATTTATTGTTCGGAGGGGTGGCTGGGGATTTTTTGTCTATCGTTGCTAGCACTTCAAAAGATGGTGATCAGAGTGAAAATGATGCAATAGAAAGCGAGTTTCACGGTTTAAGTGCAAACATCTACAAAGTCTGGCTAGAATAAAATTTTTAATTTTTCACCTTTTCCCTTCAAAACCCAAATCCCTTTCTTCTATTATGAGCAACACAAGGAGAAATAATATCTAAAAAAGAAAAGTTTTTGGTTTTTAAAGAAATTTTCACTTTTTTTCTAAAATCCTCAATATTTAAAGCATCCGTTTTTTCAAAAAAAACATTCTTCTTTTCTTTAAAAACCCTCTCCAAATCAATATCCTCTATACTTCTACCTTCAGGATCAGTTTTTGTTTTTTCATTTTTTTCTGTAGTAGCAGAACTTTGACCTCCAGTCATTGCATAAACTCTGTTGTTGTTGCAAAAAACTTTAATGTTTGGGTTTCTTTGAATTGCATGAAAAAGATGATTGCCACCAATACTAATTAAATCACCATCTCCCGAAATTATGACTACGTTAATGTCAGGATTTGCAAGTTTAATGCCCTCTGCAACAGGAATAGTTCTACCATGAGTAACATGCATAGAATCAAGGTTAAAATATTCTGAAATTCTTGCAGAGCACCCTATTCCAGAAACAATAACGGTATCTTTTTTACTCCATCCCATATTTACAACCTCTTCGCTAATTACTTTTTCAACAGCAAAAAGCCCACATCCAGGACACCAAATTCTTTTCTTGTTTCTTTTTACAATTTCTGCCTTTTTCATTTTGTAAAATCTTTAATCTTTTTTAAAATATCTTCCTTACTAGGTTGTGCACCAATTACTCTAATTCTTTTTACTTCCTTTAGAATTTTTTCCTGAATTTTTCCAGCATACTGTCCTTCATTCATCTCTATAGCTATAATATTTTTGTAATCTTTTGAAATTCTTTTTAAAACTTTTTCATTTATTGGAAAAAGAGTCTTTGGTCTGAAATGAGAAAAATAGTTTTCTTTTGCAATTTCGTCAACAATTCTAGAAGTAATACCGTATGAGATTAGCAAAGTGTTTTGTTTTTTGTTCTCCGTAAGTTCAAAAAAAGAATATTTTTTACCAATCTTAGAAATCAAACTTCTTCTCTCCTCTATCCAATTCTTGTAAGTTTCAGCCTCAAAAGTTTCAACACCATCTTCGTTTTTTGTAAGACCAGTAAAATGTCTAGGTGAAGAGTCTTTGGTTAGAGATTTGAACTCTCTTTTTTTAATCTCAAACTTTACCTTTTCTAAATCTCCATGCTCTCTTAAGTTTGTCATATATGCTTCTGTGAGAAGTATTACCGGTGAACTGCATTCCTCTGCAGCATTGAAAGCTTGAATTGTTAATTCGTAAAGTTCTTTAATTGAATTTGGACAAAAAACAATAGCTGTGTAATCACCATGAGGTCCGTGTTGAGTTTGAAGAACATCACCTTGTGATGCAATGGTAGGCATACCAGTTGCAGGTCCTTGTCTTTGAGAATTTATGATAACCAGAGGAACTCGCATTGCAAATCCCAGGGCCAGTCCTTCTTGCATCAAAGAAAAACCAGGACCAGATGTAGCAGTAAATGCCTTTGCACCTGCTAGAGAAGCTCCTAGGGCTGTATGTATAGCTGCAATTTCATCTTCAGATTGTATGAATTTTAATTTTTTGTTTTTACTTTTTTCTTTTACCCAAGAATGCATAACCTCAGAAGAGGGGGTTATGGGGTAGCCAGTTAGGAATTTTGCACCAGCTTTTAACGCTCCTTTTACAATAGCCTCACTTCCTGAATATGTTTTGTTATTTTTGGTATTATTCAATGTATTTAATCTAAATTTTCAAAAATTCCTAATGCATTCTAACACAAAAGAGCAAAATATCTACCTTGCGCCGATGGAAGACGTTTCTGATTTTCCTTTTAGACAAGTTCTTTTAAAAATTGGAAAACCAGATGTGTTTTTTACGGAGTTTGTAAATGTTGATGGCTTTACTTCAAAAAACGGGGGCTCTCATGTCGTACATCGTCTTGAAAAAAATAACAATCAAGAACCAATAGTTGTGCAATTTTGGGGAAATAGTTCAGAGAAATTTATAGAGAGTGCCAAAAAAATCAAAGGTTTTAATTTTCAAGGCATAGATATTAATCTAGGGTGTCCTGTTAAGAAAGTGATGAAAGTTGGCTGTGGTTCCGCTCTGATAGGTAATTACGATATTGTAGGAGACATAGTTAAGTCTTTACAAAGTCTTTCTCTTGATATCCCTCTTAGTGTTAAAACAAGAATCGGAATTGAAAAGTTTGACGAAGAATGGATTACCTTTCTTTTAAAATTAAAATTAGAAAAAATATTTATACATGGTAGAACGGTTCAACAAGTTTTTGGTGGTAATGCAGATTGGGAAGCTATTCATGAAGTTGTCAAGTTAAGAGATGTTCTCTCTCCTAGTACCCAAATTATAGGTAATGGAGATATTAAAAGTGTCAAGCAAGCTATGGAATTTAAAGAAAAATATTGTGTTGATGGTGTAATGATAGGTAGGGAGGTTATGAAGAATCCTTGGGTTTTTTCAAAAAAAACTCCAGAAAAAAAAGAAAGGATTGAAACTTTGCTTTTTCATATGGAAGAAATGAAAAAGTTTGTTGAAAAATATCCAGACAAAGGTTGGAGCTCTATTAAAAAGTTTTATCACGGATATCTTAGAGAAAATGAAGAACTCACTTTTTTGCGAAATGAGCTCTTTGAAAAAACAAGTTTGGAAGAATCTATGAAACTAATTGAGGAGAGGTAGTTGTTAATGAATTTAATAATGGCAAATTCGCCATAATTAAAGTTTAAACATTTGGAATTAAAAGAGTCTTGTTTTTAAGTGAAAAGAAAAATTAAGAGCTCACTTCTTTACGAAATGAACTCTTTGAAAAAACAAGTTTGGAAGAATCTATGTCTAGTATTCCTCGCACTTAACTTCTTGAAAAGCTTTTTCGTGATCACATGAAGGACAAAGATCTAGTGCTTCTTTATCTTCATACATATAACCACATTCTTTACAGGTCCACCAAGTTTTTTTATCTTTTTTGAATACAGTTTTTGCTTTAACTTGATCTAGAAGTTTTTGAAATCTTTCCTCATGGTGATTTTCTGCAACAGCAATAGCTCTCAGTCTTTTTGCTATTTCTCCATGCCCTTCTTTTTCAGCTATATCAGCAAATGTAGGATACATACTTGTATGCTCATAGTTTTCTCCATCTATTGCGGCCTGAAGATTCTCCTCTGTTGTTCCGAAGATGTTTGGAACAGGGGTGTCAATTTCAATATCTTCATCGCTTGTTTTAATTTCATCTATTAACCTCAAAAGCCATTTTGCATGTTGCTTTTCCTGCTCAGCTGTTAGTAAAAAAATCTCCCCTATTTGTTCATAGCCTTCTTTTTTTGCAACTTTAGCGTAGTAAGTATATCTATTCCTAGCCATACTTTCTCCAGCAAAAGCCTTGCTTAAATTTTTCAATGTTTCTGTCATAAAGTCTCCCTTTTAAAATTTATGTACGTCCTAATTTTATCATAATTCTTGAAAGGGGTCAGGGAGAGTGATGCAACCTGCTTGAGCATCGCTTAGACCTGCGTAAAGAGTAGCATAACCATTTTTATGACGCACAAGTCCTCCAGGAAAAACAACATCTTCAAGTTGAGGCATTTTTGCATACCCCTTGGGAAAGTTTTTTCTTGTAGCAAGAAGTTTAATGGGGGAAGCTTCATGAGTAATTGGGTCATAAACAAAAGTCATTGCATAGTAGTGTTTGTTATAATTTTCGTCTTCATATGCTATGTGTCCTAATACACCAATTTTCCCGTCTTTTAAAACATGTAATTCATTCGCTCCTCCCCATTGCCCAAAAGCAAATAGCTCATCTATTATTTTAGCCTTGAGGATATTTTCTTCATTTATTTCCTCTACTCTGTGTATTTCTAATGAACCTATTTGTCCTCTTCCATGTACTCCACCTTGCGGTCTTGTACAAACACTAATTTTTCCATTGGAAAGCGGAACTATTCTAATATCTTTCATTCTATCAGGGCCACAGGCAAATTTTTCTAAGGAATTAAGATCATTTCCTCTGTAAAAAACTGTTCTATACCCTATTTCGTTAGAATTAAATTTATTATTTATTGTATATACTTCTACTCCTCCTAGTATTGTTTCATCGGTAAGACTTGTTGCGAAAGCGTCTTCTAAATTTAAGACAGGTGCATCTTCTATTACTTTCCATGAGTATGAAGTTTTTTCGAAAAAAAACACATTTGATTTCGCCCATTCATTTCTTTTCTCTACTCTTCCTGCTATTACAGTCTTGTTCCCTATTTTAAAGGGGTGTGAAATGTTGTATACGTCTAGATTTTCTATCCCAGCAAACTCCAAAATTTCACTTTCGTAAGAAAACTCTTTTGAATTAAATTCTTCTAGTAGGTTAAGGCAACAGTTAGTGTGATTCTGTTCCATAGAATCAGATTATATGAAAACAAAAAACTATGCAATATGGAATTGGTCTCTTCCTCGTTTTTTTGATTTTTGTAAACCCATATTTGCACGCTTTAAAAAAGTTTTCTTTGTATCTTCAGGTTTAAATAACGTAATCCCTCCACTTAATTTAACGTTATATTTTTTGAGACGTTTATCTTTTTCAAGAGTGTTCCTAATTCTTTCAAGAAGTATTTTAGTTTTTTCTCCGTCTGTTTTTGGTAGCAGAAGAAGAAATTCATCTCCTCCAAATCGGGCGACAATGTCCGATTTACGAGTTTCCTTTTCTAATATCTTTCCCAATTGGAACAAAATCTCGTCTGCTTTGATATATCCATATTTGTCGTTTATCTTTTTAAAAAAATCAATATCAAGCATTACCAAAGAAAGATCTGTTTTTTCTCTTTTAGCTTTGTCCATCTCTATGTCCAAAATACTATTAAAGAAGAGATTGTTATAAATTCCTGTTTTTTCATCTTTAATCGCTATTTCGTAAAGTATGGAAAGGGCTTCTTTCATATCCTCAGGTAACATTTTCCTTAGTTTTTTTTCAAA
>SLHS01000089.1 GCA_007136035.1 Patescibacteria group bacterium
AGACTTTGATCATGGGTATCTTTGAATTCAAAATCTTTAACAAAATTTCTAAATTCTTTTTCCAAAATTTTTTTCTTCTTGGGAATTTCAAAACTCAATACTTCTCTCATAGCATAAATCTGCAAAAGCTCCTTTGCCAAAGCCTGTGCATCCACTTTAACTTTCTTCTTTGCTCTTTTCCAAGAACCACTATGCAAAGTTGTTAAAATTGGAATCCTACCTCTACCTCCCAGATATTTAGTTACTTTTTGATTTTGAGAAAGAGGTACAAGCAATTTGTCTTTGTTTGCATAACGTATTTCGATATATGTATCATCTTTTTCTTCAATTACTCTTTCAAAAATACCAATACCATGATCCTCATGAACGACAAAATCACCAGGTAAAATTTGCTTTAGCCAATCACCTTGTCCAAGATCTACCTTACCAAAGAGTTCATAATCAGATAGCACAAGTATCTTAAGTTCTTTATTCACAAAACCTTTTTCAAGAAAATTTGGAATTAAGAGATACTTTCTTTCTCCAAAAATATTTTCAACTCCTTTAATCTCCCTACTTGAACAAATAATTTGATAACCTTTGTTTATGTAGTCATCTACCACCTTGAGTAGAACATTTTTATTGTTCAAATAGTAATCCAAACTTGGAATATTTCGAAAACCAAGGTCAAAGGAAGGATATCCATGATCAATTTGTAGATTCTCGTCTTGGAGAAAAACCAATGGGTATACTACTTTTTTCAAACCCGGGCTAAAGGTTAAAATCTCAACATCTTCGAAAAGAACTATTTCGAAACTTTTTAAGGATTTAATTTTTTGAAAGCTATTACTATCAACAACATCTATATTTTCAACAATATTTTCCAAAAAACTAACTCGAACAGGATTAGAAAAATTGAAAGGCCAAAAAATTAAAACATCACCCAAAAAAGAATACTCCCCTTTTTGCCAAATTCTACGCACTCTCTCAAATCCCGCTCTATCAAGGTTTTCTACCTTGAATTCTTCTGATTCACAGCAAGATATTGAATTAATCTCACTCTTTGCGTAACTTTCAATAACATTAGGTAGTTTATCCCCTTCACATATCACAATATCAAAAGAATTCCCTATGATTTTACTCAACATATCACCAACAATTTTAACCAGATGATTAGGAAGATTTTTAAAAACAACAGGCTTACTTTGTAAATTCTGAAGCTTTTCTTTAACAAAATTCGCATTTAATTTCTTAGAGACAAAATCTTCAAGATTGTTTGGAGACATAATGAAAAAGTACTACACAGTTATACTAAACCTTAGCTTTTTTATGGACTCTAATATAGCTTCATCTAAGGTTTCCAACTCTTCCTTACTATATTTTTTCAACACATAGTCTTCACCTGGAATGTCTTTATCTTCTCGATTATCAATTCCAATTCTAACAGTCAAGAAATCAACCGTTTTCAAATAACGAAATATACTTAACAAACCTCTATGCCCCTTTGGATTTTTACCTCGAACTATTTTGTAACTACCCAATTTAATATCTAAATCATCATAAAAAAGTACAAAGTTTTTCTCTATGTTTACTTCAAATTTTTTTACTAACTGTTCAACTGCTTCACCAGAATTATTCATAAATGTATGTGGTTTTGCCAAAACAAATTTTGATTGCAAAGTTGACCTACCAATAGATATGAAAGAATTTGTATATTTGTCTAATTCCCAATCACCTACATCATATGCCCTAGTATAACCCAGAGATTCCCTAAATTTGTCTACAGCTTTAAAACCCGCATTGTGGGGGGTATTTTCATATTTTTCACCTGGATTTCCAAGTCCTACAAAAAGCAACATTTCAAAAATTGCTAAATTATTTCTCTAATATATCATAAAATTCTTTAAGATATTTTTCTTGAAGTTTAAAGATTTCTTCATCAACACTATCTTCATAAAAATATCCTTTATGATCATACCCTTTTATATGTAAAACTCCATGTATTATCATTCGAATAATCTCTTTTTCAAAATTCTTGAAACTCTTCTTTATATATTCAGAACAAATATAAATTTCAGCGAGTTCTTCAGATATTTTAAAAGAAAGAACATCTGTAATCTCATCCTTACCTCTGAAATTTTTGTTTAACTTTTTCATCTCTTCTTCAGAGATAAATACAACATTAACAAGCACTTCTTTCTGTTTGGGGAACAACTTTTCTAGAGCTTTCTCTAAATCTTTTTTCTCAAAAAAAACAACATTAAAAACTTCAAATTTCATTCAAAACATCCTTCACTATGTTATTAACCAAACCACCATCCGCTTTACCTTGTAGTTCTTTCATTACTACACCCATCACTTTACCAATATCTCTAGGACCTTGTGCTCCGAGTTCTTTTGCTTTTTTTTCAACAAAATCCCTAATTTCTGACTCATCCATAAGTTTTGGTAAATATGCTTCTAAAATTCCAAGCTGAACCTTTTCTTTTTCTGCCAAATCGTCTCTACCAGCCTGTTGATATTCTTCATAAGCGTCTTTAAGTTTTTTGGCTTCTTTTCTAATAATATTTTCTTGGGATTTTTCATCAAGGTCTTCACCCTTTTCAATCTGAGCATTTTTTAACGAAGCAAGCGCCATTTTAAGAATATCTACCTTTGAAGTATCCTTTGCTTTGACAGCTTCAATCATATCCTTACGAATTTTTTCAGTAAGAGTCATAAATTCAGAAAAAACAAGTTACTTTCTTGCTCTCCTAGTTGCAGTCCTTCTTCTTCTTTTCATCTTTGCCCATTCTCTCCTCTTTTCAATATCAAACTCTGAGCGCTTGGTTCTGTATTGCTTCAACCTTAAAGTTTCTAATATCTTCTCCCTCATAACTTCACGATGAAGCCTTTTTAAAGCAGAATCAATATTTTCGTTTTGGTGTACTATTACAGCCATTAATTCTTCAAATAAATATATTATATTAGCACGAGATTATATCATAACTGAGCAGAGCATTACAAAAAAACCTTTTAATCTGACATTATCAATTTTTCATAAACTATATCATAGCATTCTAAAGCCCTTTCATTTTCACCCAAATCAAAGCAAAAATCTGCTTTTTCCATATATATTTCCAAATCCTCTGGATTTAATTTTATAGCTTCATCAAAACATTCCAACGTACCTTCAATATCACCCTTATCACCTAAACCTTTTGCTTTTTCAATATAGTAGTTGGCATTTAAAGTCTCTTGAAGTTTAGCCTCAACCATAAGCACGAACGTTGCTTTTTAATTAAAAAGTTCCCTCAATCTTTCAAAATACACAACATCTTTAAGGAGAACTGCCGCCATCAAAAGAAGTAAAAGCACAAAACTAATTTGGATAGCCCAAGCCTCAAACTTTTTGTTTAAAGGTCTTTTAAATATTAGTTCTGGCAAAATCATAATCGCTCTACCCCCATCAAGTGCAGGAATAGGTAGAAGGTTAATAATTCCAATTGAGAGTGATATATCCGCAACAATACCAACCATAGGTCTCCATCCCATATCTCGAAGATAGTCAATGACAACATAAAGACCAACAGGACCAGATACACTCATCGCAACTTGCTCATAATCTCCCGTTTCTGAAGCCTCTGAAAAAAGCTCACCTATTGCCGTTCCAAATATCTTACCCCAATTTAAAACATGAACAAAACCAACCAAAGATCTTTGCCAACCAACATATTCTATATATGGGAAAAAATTCTGAAAATACATAATACCTATTCTACCCTCATCACTAACAGCAACAATATACTCTTCACATTCATTCTCAACACAAACTTCAATAGCTATATCTTTTCCTACATTTCCACTAATTTTTTCTACAACCTGAGAAGAAAGGACAATTTCTTCCCCATTTATACTTCTAATAACTCCCTTCTCTGGAAAACCAGCTAACTGTGCAGATTCTCCATCAATCAGGCCTTCATATCTAACCTCTTCATCAAAGATTTCCCTTTCCATGTTACCTACAACAGGGTCAAAATTGTCAAAGCTAGGATCAAGACCAAACTGAAATGACATTGATGCAAGAAGAATGTAGAAAATACCTACAGCAAGAAAAAGATTCATTAGAACACCAGAAAGTATTATGAAAAGTTTTACAATGGGCTTTTGATTAACAAGACTTCTTGGGTCAGTATCTTCGACTTCGCTATCAAATTCTTCACCCTTAATCTTATTAAATCCTCCTAAAGGAAGAGCCCTAATACTGTATATTGTTTCTCCAACTTTTCTGGAATATATTTTCGGTCCTAAACCAATTGCAAATTCTTCTACATAAACTTTTGTAAGTTTACAAGCGATTAAATGTCCAAGTTCATGAACAAATATCACTATACCCAAAATTACAAGAATTATTATCAAATTCAAAAGAAAAACCATAGTTAAAAAATTTGAAATTAAACTGTCATCAACTCTTCTTCTTTATTTTTCATAAGTTCTGCAATTTGCTCATTGGCCTGTTTAACCTCTTTCTCAACATCTTCTTTTTGCCTTTTGGCATCATCCTCAGATAAACCACTTTCCTTTAAGGATTCTATCTCTTTCATAGCTTTTTGGCGAACATTACGAACTCCTACTCTAGCAAGTTCAGCTCTATCTTTCATAACTTTTACATATTCCTGCCTTCTTTCTTCATTTAAGTCTGGGACTGAAACTCTAACAGTATCTCCTTCAACCGAAGCTGAAAGACCCAAATTTGAAGAAAGCAGGGCCTTAGAAACATTTTCAACTAGATTCTTATCCCAAGGCTGAACAAGCAAAGATTTAACATCAGAAACACTTATCGTAGCGATACTCTTCAAAACCATATCAGAACCGTATGCACTAACTTTTACATTTTCTATGAGTTCGGGAGAAGCTCTTCCAGTACGAATGCGAGCAAAATCGTCTATTAATGAATCTATAACTCTTTGTATTTCTTTCTGTACATCCATATCGTTCATTATATCAATCTCCTAACTTCCAAAGCAACATTCGCCTTATTGTTATCGGCTCGCCCAATTGTTGTACAGCCTCATCCAAAAGAGATTGCATGGTTTTGGTCTCGTCTTTAAACCAAGATTGTTCAAGAAGACATTTTTCTTTGTAATACTTTTCAAATTTACCATCAATAATTTTGTCCCAAATTTTTTCCGGTTTACCTTCCTCTTTGAGTTCTTTTTCGAAAAGTTCCTTCAATTCTTCAGATCTCTCTATCGGAATATCTTCCTTTGAAATATATTCTGGGCTCATGGCTGCAACCTGCATAGCTACTTCATGAACAAAAGCTCGGAATTTTTCGTTACGAGCAACAAAATCTGTCATACAGGTAACCTCGACCAAAGCCGCTGTTTTTTGATCAGTACCATGAACATACGCATCTATGATTCCGTCTTTTACGCTGCAAGTTTTTTCAACGTCACAAACATCTCCTTCCCAACCACGTTCTTTAATTATGGCAAGAGCTTTTTCAAAATCTTTACCTGCATCTTCAAAAGCCACTTTACACAAACCTATTTTTGCTCCAGTAATATCATGAAGACGACCAACAACATCACTACGTTCGTTAACATATTCTATTGCTTTTTTCATATCACCACCACTATGTACTAATGCCTCCTTGCAAAGAGCCATTCCAGCCGATGTCTTTTCACGTAATTTTTTAATATCCTCTATTGAAACCTTACTCATCATTTTTCACTTTAGAAATAATTTCTTTTACAGCTTTTTCACCTAACCCCTTTATTTCCAACAAATCCTTTTCTTTCTTAGATTTAAGATCTTCTACTGTCGTAATATTTGCATCCTTTAGAGCCTTTTCTATCCTTGTAGCTAATCCTAAATCTTCAATACCAATATCTGCTTTTTTTTCTTCAGCCTTTTCTTCTCCAAATTTTAACCTCTTCATTCTCTGCTGCTCCTCTTCCTTTAGAATTCTCTCTCTTTCAACTCTATTTTCATAATCTTTTCTCTTTACAGAAAGTTCTGCCTCATAATTTTTTCGAAGCTCGATAAGGCTCTGTGATTTTTTACCTTTCTTAATAGCTTCACCAAAAATATCCAAAAACAAAGATATACTCTTAATCGAATCATCATTTGCGGGGATTGGATAATCTACAGCTGTAGGATCACAATTCGTATCAAGCAATGCCACTATTGGTACATTTACTCTTTTCGCCTCTCTTATAGCGATTTTTTCAAGTTTACTATCAACAACAATTACCAATTCTGGTAATTTATCCATCAGTTTAATCCCAGAATACAACCTATTAAGTCTTTCTACTTCCCTTTCCATCAAAAGTTGCTCTTTTTTAACAAAACCTTCCGCACCAAGAGCCAAAGTTTCTTCTAAACTAATTAATCTTTCAATTCCTTTTTTAACAACATCAAAATTTGTAAAAAGACCACCTGGCCATCTGGTGTTGATGTAAAGCGCACCTGACTCATTTGCCACTTTTTCTACCGCAGAAGCTGCTTGTCCTTTTGTACCTACAATCAAAATATGCCCTCTATCAGCAACTTCCTCTATTTTAATCAAAGCCTCTTTAAGACAACCTATGGTTTTAATAATATCGACAATGTGAATACCATTGCGCTCATCATAAATATACTCCTCCATTCTAGGATTCCAGGTACTTTTTTTATGTCCAAAGTGTGCACCTGCTTTTAAAAATTCTTCCAAAGTTGGAATTTGAACTGTAGTTTTTTTCTCACTCATAATTTTTCCTTTCTTTTTAAAAAAATATCTCTTAGGGATTATTCCCAAGAAAGTAAGAGATATATGATATATACGTGGGCAATCATACCAAAAAAGTAAAAAGAGAACAACCATATGGTAATATATTGTATGGAAATTTTCTATTACACATTAATAATCATTTGCTTTTTCTCCCTACTTTACCTTTCCTGGCAAGATATTAAGAGTCAAGAAATTTCGAGAAATATCACTTTAGGCATTGTCTTTTTAGCTCTGCTTTTTAATTTAGTGGCACTATTATTCTATGAAAACGAACAAGCATATCAATCATTACTAGGGGGGTTATTCCTCGGTAGTGGATTTTTGCTTTGTATGATAATAACTAAGGAAAAAGCCTTAGGGATGGGTGATGTTTACTTGTTTTTACTAATGGGATTACTTGTAGGATTGGGAAATATTATTCTAAGTCTTGCGATAACAATCTTTAGCGCTCTTGTTTACTCTGTTTTCAAATTTAAAAAACTAAACCTAAAACAAAAAATACCCTTTGTACCATTCATAACTTTAGGAATTTTTTCAACAATAATTATTGTTTCTTTCTTATTGTAATGTGATAAATCTTAAAACCTCTTCATCATAGAAAATATATTTTTCTGAGGAGGAGAAGAAATCGTACCTATGACTTTCTAAACTAATTTTGTATTTATCTTCTTCCATTGGTA
>SLHS01000013.1 GCA_007136035.1 Patescibacteria group bacterium
CCTATTTTTATGTTTAACTAAATATTCTAAAAGACAAAACTCCTTTTTTCTTAAATGTATTTCATTTTTATTATTCAAAACTCTTTTGGCTCTGGTATCAATCTGCAAACTTTTTGTTCCTAAAACATGCTTACCACAACTTCTTGGCCTTTTTGTAATGTTTTCAATCCTCAATATTATTTCTTGAGAAGGAAAAGGATAGTCCAAAATATCATCAAAGCCACTTTTTAAAAAGGCCAACTTTTTTTTCCAATTGTTTGTTGTGTTCAAACCTATGATACAAAGTTTTGAATTTTCGTTTCTCATTTTTTCTAATTTTCTATCATTTATGTCAAAGTTAATATTAATAATTAGAACACTGATATTTTTTACATAACAATTAGTTTTTAAAAAATCTCCAAAACTTTTTCTTTGAGTTATGTATCCGTAGTTATTCAAAGAAGCCTCTAGGGCCTCTGAGATTAAATTAGAATCTTCTATAAGTATTATTTGCATGTTTTTATGCTTAAAATTTATTTATGGTTTAATATATATACTTGCTATCTAACCCTAAAGACTTATATATTATTAACTAATGAAGTATATTTTTTTACAAACTTTTGTTTCATTTTTAGGTGCTATGTTTTTGTTATTTTTGTTTCAACAAGAGCATTTCTTACCTTTTGATGAATCAAAGAAAATAGAGGTATATAATATTTTTGCTGTTTTATTTTTTCTTTTCTTAATATCGCAGGGGCTTGTTTCAATTTTTTTATATCTTTTTCAAAAGTTTTTAACTTGTGGTATCAAGGAATTCCCTTCTTACAACTATTCTTTGAAATGGGGCATCATAATTTCTATTTTGTTAATATTTGTCATTCTATTAAATATATACAACATTATGACTATAACTTGGGGTTTGTTAGCAATGGCTTTGATAATATTTTTATTGATTTTGATTAAATTTTAGATTTGAGTTATCATTTGTAAATAAATTTTGACTTTCATCCTTATGCCCAAAAAGAAATCTAAGGTAAGTAAGGAAATAACAGATTTGGGGAAAATTCTTTCAGGAGAAATGGCTTTGAAAGAAAAAGAAGAAGAAATTCTTAAGTTAAAAAAGAAGGCTATTGAAAAACAAAAGAAGAAGATAAGGGAGGGGTTAAAGAGTGGTGATGTTAAAGTTAAAGATTTGAAAAAAAACAAAAAAGTTGTTCAAAAAATAAAACTGTTTGAATGGGAATCTCCTATTAGAGTCCCCTTTGCTTTTGAAATGAGGAGTTTTTTAATTATTGTTGCTCTTTGTCTTTTTTTTATTCTTTTCTTGGCTATTTTAGGGCATTATTTACTTATGTTTGCGATTATAGCTTTGCTTTTTTTGATATATGTTTCTGGTACTACAAAGCCTGTTGATGTAAAACACCAAATTACTGCTCGTGGTATTGAAAGTTTAGATGTTTTATACGAGTGGTATATGTTAGACAATTTTTATTTTACAGAGAAAAAAAATCATAACATTTTAATTCTCGAAACGAACTTAAGATTTCCTAGCCAGCTTTTTATCTTAATAGATAAGAAGGACAGGGAAACAATATTTTTGCTTTTACAAGACCAACTTTTGTACAAAGATATTAAAAAACAAAACTCTTGGGAAAAAATGAATTATGGGGAATATATTCCTTTGGAAAAACTTTAAATTATGCGAAAGAAAAAAATTGCAATTGTAGGTATAGGTTATGTGGGTCTTTCGTTTGCTGCTGTTTTGTCAAATTGTGGATACAAGGTTTATGCTTTTGATGTTGATGAAAAAAAAGTAGAGCTGCTTAATCAGGGCAAGGCGTTTTTTTCTGAAAAGGGTCTAGATGGGTTGATATCCTCTGGTGTTAAGAGGGGAAATTTAATTGGTAGTACAGAATTTGATAAATTTTTACCAAAAGCAGACATTATTTTTTCTTGTGTAGGAACCCCTGATCTTCCTGATGGGAGCTCAAACTTAACATTTATATTTGATGTTGCGAGGATAGTTGCGGAATTTGCAAAAGATGGTGTTGTTTATGTTCAAAAAAGTACGGTACCCGTAGGTACAGGTAGGGAGGTTATGAAAGTTGTTAATCAGGAAAATCCAAAATTAAAATTTTCATATGTTTCAAACCCAGAATTTCTTTCAGAAGGTTCTGCTGTTTATGATACTTTTATGATGGATAGGGTTGTGCTTGGTAGTGATGACAAAAAAGCAATAGATTATGTTTTAGGTCTTTACAAAAGCATTCAGGATTGTTCTTCTATTGTAAAATTAAAAGATGTGTCTGATTTTGCCCATATTTATAGGGCAAAGCAAAATGGGCATCAGGAAGAATTTAAAGAGGTTAAGACTAGTCTGGAAAGTGCAGAATTAATAAAGGTGACGAGCAATGCTCTTCTTTCGTTGAAAATTTCTTTTGCAAATTCAATTGCTCTTCTTTGTGATGAAGTGGGTGCAGACATTAATGAAGTTATGGATGGTGTGGGGATGGATAAGAGAATAGGGAGATCTTTTCTTTATGCAGGTAGAGGATATGGAGGAGGTTGTTTTCCAAAGGATGTGAGTGGCTTAATTTCTGTTGCAAAAAAGCATAAAGTTGATTTACCAATAATGGAAGCATCTGTTTGCGTTAATGAACAAATGCCTGAAATTATTGTTGAAAAAACTAAATCAAAGTTAGGTGATTTAGAAGGCAAAAAAGTTGCTTTGCTAGGCCTTTCCTTTAAGCCAGGAACCAGTGATGTAAGAAAATCTCCAGCGATTAAACTAGCAAGGCTTTTCATAAACGAAGGTTGTTTTGTTTGTACTTATGACCCGAAGGCAATGCAGGAGGCAAAGCAGAGTTTAGGAGATGATGTTGTGTTTGTAGATTCTACAGAAAAAGCTCTTTCAGGTTCTGATTTTGTTTGTATTGCAACTGAATGGCCAGAATTCACAGAGTTTGATTTTGTAAAAGTGAAAAATAAAATGGTAGGTAGTTTAATAGTTGATTGTCAAAATAGATTGGACAAAGAAAAATTGAAAAAGGAAGGTTTTGAATATATAGGTGTTGGAAGGAGTTGATTTTACCTCTTGTTTTTAATTAAAAACGCTATTATACTTTCAGCAATGAGGTTATTTATTTGCGTAGGTTTGTAGCATGAAAAACTGGAAAATGTTTTTTGTATTTGTGGTGTTGTTTTTTTTGGTGTCTACACCTTTTTTGGCCTTTCAGACAGGAGCATCTTCTTTTGCTCAGAGTTATGTTTTTTTTGAAAGGATGAATACTGGTGTTGCTACGGGGATGATAGCTATGTTTACTCCTACAAGCACTTTTGATGATTCAGAAGAAGAAAGGGTTTTTAGAATATATTTTCCCCCAGGTGATGTTGGTAGTGATAGATGGTGTTTAGAAGATAATGAGGGCTTGACAGTTTCAGGAGTGGGAGTGTTGGAATCTCCTGTTGATTTTGGTGATTGGTCAATAGATGAAGTTTTGCCAGGGGGTGAAAATTTAGAAGCTACTTGTTATCAGGGAGAAGTTGGGGGTATGGACTATATAGAGATAACAGGTGTTGGAGATTTGATTGCAGGAACAAGCTATGGCTTTGAAATAGGTGAGGATCAAAGTGTTTTCAAAACAGGTTGGAATTCTGTCGGAAATCTTCTTTCTTTTCAAATTATTGAGGGAGCGAGCGCAGTTTCTGTTAGTTTTGAAATAAATTTACTTTCAGATGACCAAGTTTTTGTGGAAGCATATGTTTCTGAAGCAAGTACTATAACTTGTAATGTAGGGGCAAATGTCAATTTAGGTACTTTGTTTTTAGGCGGGGCATATGTGACAGGAAACCATGGACTTAGCAGCCATTCTTATAGCTCTGGTTTTTATTGGGCTGTTTATGGAGAAGGAAACGGAACTACGCCTGGGCTAGTACATCACACTCAGAGTAGTGCAGTTTTATCTTCTTTGGGTGACGGTGAAAGGGTCTCTTTGATAGAAGGAGAGGGTTTTGGTTTAGTTGTTTCAGCGAGTAATTTGGGTAATATACAAGCAAATTATGAATATGACACACCAGGAGTTTTTGGGTCAATTCATAGAGATGCAAGGTTACTTCTTGAAAGTGAAGAGGATGGGGAGGGAGCATATACAATAACTTTGGGAACGCGGGCTGGTATTGGTGCTACTCCAGGAACTTATCAAGAAGTTCTAACCTATATTTGTGGAGGCTACATTGGTGATGTTGCACCAGAAATCCCAGTTAATGCTTGCAATGACGAGACAACAGCTCAGTTGCATGGAGAAACTTATGATATTGTAGCGATAGGAGATCAATGTTGGATGGCTGAAAATCTTAATTATGATGATGGTTGTGGAACTGAGACTTGGATAGATAATACTGATGTAGGTTGGTGTGGTTGCTATCAGGATAATTCTGATAATTGTGAGACATATGGTCTTTTGTATCAATGGAGTGCAGCTATGAATGGTAGTACAACAGAAGGTGATCAAGGGATTTGTCCTGAAGGATGGCATTTGCCTACAGATGATGATTGGAAACAGTTAGAAATGGAATTAGGTATGACTGCTCCAGATGCAAATGCTAGTGGTTGGCGCAATAGTGGAGATGTTGGGGAACAATTAAAAACATCGTCTTGGGGAGGCAATAATAGTTCAGGGTTTACAGCTTTACCAGGAGGTAATAGGATAGAAAGTGGTGATTTTTCAGGTTTTGCTGTGGGAGCTAATTTTTGGACGTCTTCTTCTGATGGGATTGAGACTTGGGGCCGTCCGTTGGGTTCTGCTCAGTCAGGGGTTGCTCGCGATTTAGCTGATCAAGCAGCAGGTTATTCTGTTAGATGCGTTAAAAACGAATAAAATTTCACACCACAGGCAACTCATTTTTATAAGGCTTTTTTCTTGTGCTCATAGATATGAAATTCATTACATAAAGTACAAAATTTTTGCTTATTTTATATCTTCTTGAGGAAACTCCAACTTTTAGTTTTGTACAAGTTTTTATTTTCCCCCAAATTTTTAATTCTTTACATATTTCCATATCTTCACCAAACTTCAGATTTTTACTAAATCCTCTTGTTTTATCATAAGAAGACTTTTTAAAAGCCATGTTGTTTCCAGATGGGCCAAAAGTTCCCCTTGAAAAAACTTTAGCGAAAAAAAGAAGAGGTTTGTAAAGAACTTTTCTTAAAATATTTTTCCAAAGGGGAGCGTCGTAAAAAAGAAACATACCTCCTAGGCAAACTAATTCTTCGTCTTTTTTGAAATGTTCCCAAACTCTTTCAAGATGATTGGTAGGGATTATTGTATCTGCGTCTATATGTACAACTATTTCACCTTTTGCATGCTCTGTACCTGTTCTTCTAGCTGCTCCAACTCCTTGTATCTTTTCTGTTAAGACTTTTACGTTTTGTTTCTTTGCTATTTCTTTTGTTTGATCGGTAGAATTATTGTCAACAACAATTATTTCATAACGGAGTTTTGTCTTCTGTTTTTTTACGGATGTTATACTTTTTTGAATAAACTTTTCTTCGTTGTATGCTGGTATAATTACAGATACATCTATTTTTTTCATAATTTGTAAATGTTTTTAATTTTGCATATTATACCAACATGAAAATTAAAAGATACAACAAGAAAAATTCATATTCTTTCTGTTTTGGGGCCCAACCTGTAATGGACCTTTTGAAAAAAAAGAGGGAGAAGGTTTTGAGGGTTGTTTTTAAAGAGGCGGGTTTGAAAGAGAAAGATGTTAAAAAGGTTATGGGTTTTGTTAAAAAAAACGATATATATTTTGAGATTAATGATAAATTGATTGAAAAGATAGCTTCAAAGGAGAACACCTATGTTGTTGGTGTTTTTGAAAAATATGAATGTGAACTAAACAAAGACAAGGGTCATGTTGTTTTAGTAAATCCTCGTAACCCTGGTAACCTTGGTACTGTTATGAGAAATATGGTGGGATTTGGTTTTGAAGATCTTGTTCTCATAAAACCTGCTGTTGATGTTTTTCAACCTAGTGCTGTTCGTTCTGCAATGGGTTCTATGTTTTATGTAAATTTCAAATATTTTAACTCTTTTGAAGAATACAAGGAAGACTTTAAAAATCACAACATTTATTTATTTATGCTTGACGGAGAAAAGGAGATAGCGGATGTTAAATTTGAAAAACCATTTTCCCTTGTTTTTGGAAATGAGAGCAGGGGGCTTGCAAAAAAGTTCAAAAAACATGGTCAAACAATCTTCATACCTCATTCAGAGCATATAGATTCTTTAAATCTCTCAATGTCTGTTGGTATAGCTCTTTATGTGTCTTCTAAGTGAGTTTTGTGATATAATTAGACGAATGGGGACGCAAGGCTTCGACAGAAGTTTTTAGTTCAAATATCGCAAGCAGAGATGCTTCGCTCTTAAAAAGAAGTACACGAAAGATAAGTGTCAAAAATCATCTAAACGCTTTTGCGGATGGTGTTAAGAATGTTGTTGCTTCCGTTAGCGGAGGTTTTCAACTTAATTATGCCTATGCTTAAGTCTAGCCGTTTTTAGGCTAGCAATTCCTTTTTCTTGTCCCTGATTAAGAATTGGAATTGGTCAATATCAGGGTATAGTAGCTAATCCCGTCGATTGGTTTTTCTACAGAATTTAAATAGATCGAGGAGTTAATCTTTTTTGATAGTTTCTAGGATTATCTTGCTATTCAAACTATTTAAGCTTGTAATACGGTATTTGTTCTTTGCTTTTGGACGTGGGTTCGATTCCCGCCGTCTCCACCAAACATTATTTTGTTTCATAATAGGCATAAACTTTGATGCATAGGGATATTTTAGAAAAAGAAAAAATTGATATAGAGGAAAAAGAAATCCAACAGATGGATGAGATATTTGTACAGGAATTTGAATTGTTTGAAGAAGAATACGAGCCAGACTTAATGAGACTTTTTGATCTTGAGCTTAAGATGAATAAAATTTTATCAAAACATGAGATTAAAAAACTTCCTTTGCCAAACTTTACAGAATCTTTGATTTATCATCTTTCAGTATATGTCTCAGAGTCGGAATCTCCCTCTGAGTATTACAAAACTTCTCTTTTTGAACTTGCAAAAGGAGTAATTTTAAAACCAGAACAAAGAGAAAGGATATTTCTTGCTTTTTCTGACTCTAAGGTAGAGCCTAGTTTTCAGGATAAGATACATTTAACTGAAATTGCAGGTGAAGACTTAGGATATTTAGCAGAAAAGTATTTCCCAAGGACAAATTTTGAAATAGTTGAAAATTTACAAAACTTCTAACTGAAG
>SLHS01000079.1 GCA_007136035.1 Patescibacteria group bacterium
AAAATACGATCCTGATCATATTGTTCATAATATTGAAGATCTAGAAAAAGTTCTTAGTGAAATTTCTACTTAATTGTTGTATAATAATATCGTAATTACTTAATTACAACATAATGGGCGAAAAATTAAAATGTTTTGAAAAATCCTCTGCCCAAAAAGAAGACAGTCCAAAATTGGACTTAGGGAGTTTTTACTCTTTATCTCAAAGATCTGAAGGGCTTTCTAATGTCCCAGAAAAAGTTCTCAAAGACTTTGTTTACGAACTAGATGATGTTGAGGATGTATTGTATATTTTCAAATTTATTTCAGACGAAGAAATGTATTCAAGAATATCTAATAAAGAAAAATCCTCTTTTGTTAATATAGAGGAGAAAGAACAGAAAAAACTAAGAGAATTAGCAACCCTTTTTAGTGCTTTTTTATCAGATGAACCTATTTTATGTGAGAATACTTCCATTGGTATTGGTGAGGAAGGTCCTTTCATAGCATATGTTAACAAGAATTCTCAAAGATTAGATATCTCTTGGAAAAACGATAGCGGAGATAATCATATTTTTGAAAAACTTTTGATTAGAACTAATGCAAAAGCAGGTGACTATCCAAAAAATTTGAGATCTTTTGGGAAACTTAATATTTTCTTAGATGAAGAGAAAGTAATCAATGTAAAATTTTCTGGAGATGCAAGTAAAAAAGATCCGGAATTCTTTCCTAGTTATGCACCAGGTTACCTAAGAAATTTTGAAGAGGAATTTAAAGAGTTTTTCGGCAAAAGTTTTAAAACCGATAATATTAAAGTTCAGTTTTAGTACTTCCATAGAGTTGCGTTTTTACCTCTTCAATGTATTTTGGATTTTTACAAAGTTTTAATATCTTTTCACTGTCATCATCCCCTGCTATTCTATTTTTACCTTCTTTCTTGCATTTCTTACATTTGTGAACTATCATTAACTCTCCTAATTTATTTTTGCCATATTTGTCTATCTTCCCCTTTTTAAAGGTTATATCGACTGGTTCCATAATGCCTTGACATTGAGAATTTCTATCTCCAGGTCTTTTCTCATCTATGTGTTTTGAATGTAAACAATTAGGGCAGTGATTTCTGTTTCTTGTACCGATATATTCATCCGTTTTAACTAAAAGCTTACAATTTTCACACTTAAATGATTTATTCATAAAAACTTGTTCTTTTTTTAAAGAAATAATATCATTTATATATGAAAAATGTTCTAAAAACAATAATTCTTTTTTTACTTTTGTTTCTTTCGTTTACAAATTTGTCCCTTTCTTTTGAAAACGATGGATATAATTATCACAGAGGGATTGTCGAAGAAGTGGTTTCTGTAGAAAAAACTGAGATAGAAGGGCTAGACGATGTTCAGGTAGAGACTACACTGAGTGTTCGTTTGATAGAAAAGAATGAGATAGTAGAAATAGATGTTGTTAGTTTAAAAAACCAAATAACTCGGGAATATTCCGTGGGCGACAGAGTAATTCTTTCTGAGTTTTTAATGCCAGATGGTCAAACATCCTACTCTATTGTTTCTTATGATCGTCAAAATACACTTCTACTTCTTTTTATAATATTTTTGGTTCTTGCATTAATTATTTCTTCAAAACGAACAATAGGTGCTGTTCTTGGTTTGATTTTTTCATTTTTTATGATTTTCACATTTTTAATCCCACAAATTCTTTCAGGGGCAAATCCCGTTTTTATATCTATTTTTACGGCAATTATAATTATTCCTGTGAATTTCTATCTTTCTCATGGTTTTAATAAAAAAACAAGTGTTGCTATTTTTAGTACAGTTATAGCGTTGATAATAACAGGATTATTAGCATTAATTTTTATGGGAGCTGCTAATATAACAGGGCAAGGGTTGGAAGAAACTATGCTTATTACAACAATGGTTAATAGTTCGATAAACATTGAAGGTTTGTTATTGGCGGGTGTCATTATAGGTACTCTTGGTGTTTTAGATGATATCACTATCTCTCAAGTTGCTATTGTTCAACAAATATCTGAAGTTGGTGAAAAATTAGAATCTACAGAAATCTTTACAAGAGCCATGAGTATTGGTAAAGATCATATGGCTTCAATGATTAATACTTTAGTTTTAGTTTATACTGGTGCTGCTATGCCTCTTTTAATTATTTTTGTAAACGCACAACTTCCACTAAATTATGTCTTAAGCTTGGAAGTCGTTAGTATAGAGATTGTGAGAACATTAGTAGGTACAATAGGTTTGGTATCAGCAATACCTATTACTACTTTTATTGCTACAATCGTTTTTAAGAAAAAAGTACAGAAAAAACTAAATATTTAATCCATCATATCCTCTGAAATTTTTTATCTAATTCTTTTTTTGAAATTTTCCAAATAATAGGTCTACCATGAGGACAAGTAGTAGAATTATCGCATTTTTTAAGTTCAAAAAGAATATCTTCCATCTCTTCTCTACTTAAATGTTGACCTGCTCTTACACTAGCATGACAAGCTATTACAGAAATCATATCCCCTTCAAACTTTTCAATATCTTTTTGAGATTCCGATTCTGAGATTAAATCTTTAAAGAATTTTTCAAAATCTGAATTTACTAATATACTAGGAACTTCAGAAATTTTAACTAAGTTATCATTAATTTCAAAGTCAAAGCCAAAAGATTTAAAGATATTTTCATTTTCTTGTATAAAAAGTATTTCTAACTCAGAAAGTTCTATTTCTAGTGGAATTAATAAATTTTGCACTTCTACAGAATTTTTTCTGTATTGTTTTTGTATCTTTTCATAAAATATTCTTTCTGAAGCAGCATGTTGATCTATTATCCAAATTTCGTTTTCAAATTGAATAATAATGTACATATTAAAAATTTGGTAATAGACATTATTATTTTGTTGTTCTTCACTTTTACTGAAAAGATTTGTGTTTGGTAGAGATTCTACTTTATTCTTTTCAATTTCCTTATTCTTGAGCAATTGTTCGGAAAATTTTAAACCGGAACTAACATTATAGCTTGATTGCTTTTTATAATTAATTTCTGTGGGTTTATCTCTGAATGTTGTAGTTTCTTGTGTGGAATATTCTTTTAATGCTTGTTTTACAGCTTCCTCAACGGCAGTATATACCCTAAATGGATTCATAAATCGCACTTCTTCCTTTTTAGGATGTACATTTATATCGACAAGTGAAGTTTTCATTTCAATATTTATTATGAAAGGTACTTTTTTACCTTCTGGTACAAATCGAGAAAAACCTTCCAGAACTGCTCTTGCAATACCCTTATCATAAACGGGTCTTTTATTTATGAACACATATTGATGTATTGTTTTATTAAAATTGTGTTCCGGACGAGCAACATATCCTGTTATTTTCATCCCCTCCCCATCAAAGTAAAGAGGCAAAATATCTTTTGTAAAGTCACCTTTTAGCACATTAGTTATTCGGGTCCTAAAATCTTTTGTTTTTGGTAAGTTATAAAGTTGCTTGTTATTATGAGAAAAAGTGAAATGTATTTCTGGATATGCTAAAAAATATGGTATTAATATTTCCAAAATTTTCCTGTATTCTGTACTTTCTGCACGCAAATATTTTAATCTTGCCGGTATATCCTTGAAAAGGTTCTCTACTATTACTGTTGTACCCGTGTCTCTTGGAGTTTTTGTAGGCTCAGATATTTCTATACCCTTACCTATTACTTTGTAAGCATAATCCTCATCCTTTTCTTTAGAAATCATAGATACAGAAGACACAGAGACAATAGTTGAGAGAGCTTCACCCCTAAAACCCATTGAAAGTATTTCATTCAAATCTTCAAGGTTTTTTATTTTACTAGTTGTATGTGCTTCGAAAACCTTGGCTAAGTCTTTTTTGTCTACACCAATACCATTGTCAGATATCTCAATATAGCTAATTCCACCATTTTTTATTTTTATGTCAATTTTGTCAGATTTTGCATCTACTGAGTTATCTAAAAGTTCCTTCACTACAGAAGAAGGCCTTTCTATAACCTCACCGGCTGCAATTTGATTGACAACTTCTTGAGAAAGTTTTTGGATCATAAGTGAATTATAGAGGGTTTTAGATTAGGAATCTAGTTTTCCTCGTCAATAATTTTACTACCAGGAAAAGTAAGAACTGCTTCACCAAAAAGACACTTAGAGGCTGTTCCCTCATCCGAATTTTTTCTTATTTCTTCTAAGTTTTCTAAAACAGTTTTGTATTCATTTGAAACTAAACTTTTAATTTTTTCCGGAGTTTTTCTATTTAAAACAGGTAAAAATTCATCTACTGTGGTTTCTATTATTTTCCTGTTTACATTAAGATCCTTTTTGTTAACAGCAAATTCCAAAAGAATATCAGTATAAAGTAGTATTTCTTTTTCACTTGAGCTTCTAACAACTTTAGTTAATTGTGAAAGGAATAAATCATAACATTCTGGATGTAATTCTTGTAATTTACCGTACAGACCTGATTCTGCATATCTATCACTTTTATTTCCTAAAATTTCTTTTTCCATTATATAGTTTTATCATTTAATATAATCGTTTCTATAAAGGCTTTTTTACACTTATTCTTAAATTCTGGGGCTTCATAATCTTCTATAATGATTTTCCCTAAAGTATTTGCAACTTTTGTAATTCGTCTTGTTTTTATTACTTCCCCTGAAACTTTAGCTATTGGGTAAAACTCTTCAACCAATCTAGTTATTATTAAGTCTCGAACATCTGAACTTAACTCTGAATTATCCAAGATTCCTACACTATATTCAATCTGTTCAAAAGATTCTGTACCCTTGTCTCTAAAAGCTGCTTCTAGCATAGTATCAAGGTGTGAATTTGCACCTTCTAAAGTTTGAAAATTTGATTCCGATTCAAAATTATTCAATGTTTCTTTCATTAATAGCATTTAATATTTTAAATAAAGAGGCAGCTATTTGCCCTTTATACTGTTGAGATATTTGCTTATCATCCATAACTATTTTTAACTTTTCTACCATGTCTTGCAAATGTTCAAGCTTTACTTCTTCTAAACCTTCTTTAATGTTTTCCTCTAATTTGGGGAGCAACTTTTCTGCTATACCTGCCATTATTGCATTACCAACATTACTTCCATTGCACTTTAGAGGGGTTGTTTCTATAACTTTCTGTACTTTTTGAAGACATCTATTATTTTTTGTCTCCTCTTCTAAAATTATTAAACTATCAATTTTTGAATCAACACCTGAAACTTCTTCCTCAAACAATAAATATGATACAAAAATATCCTCTTTAGCACCTTCCTCTTCAGGAGTAATATCTTTTAAATTTTTAAAATCAGAACTTTCAAAATCTATCATAACATGAAAGGATTAATTAAAACGTTGCTATTATATCATTTTTGCAATTTTCTTTCAATATACAAAAAGTTAATATCTTGTTAAAATACCCTTTATGCAAAACAAAAATTTCAATCTAAAAACTACATATAGTCCATCCCCAGATCAGAAGAAGGCGATCGATTCCTTAGTGGAAAAGACTAATAAGGGATTTCGTGATCAAGTATTAGAAGGAGTAACAGGCTCTGGAAAAACCTTTGTCATGGCAAATGTAATACAAAAGGTTCAGAAACCAACATTAATACTCTCTCATAACAAGACACTAGCTGCTCAACTATTTGAAGAATTTAAAGAATATTTCCCTGAAAATGCGGTGAAATATTTTGTCTCTTACTACGACTACTATCAACCAGAGGCATACTTACCCTCAAAGGATATTTATATCGAGAAAGAATCCGATATTAACAAGCAGATTGAACTTTTTAGATTATCTGCTATGAATGCTGTATTAACAAGAAATGATGTCATAGTCATTGCTTCTGTATCATGTATTTACAACATCGGAGATCCTAATAACTATCGTAAAAAGTCTATGATAATGAAATTAGGTGATTCTTTCCCAATTTCTTCACTTTCTAGAGAATTAACTTTCATGCAATATGAGAGGGACAAAACAGACTTTGAACCAGGAACATTTAGAATTAAGGGTGATGTTGTAGATATATTTGTACCATATGAAGAATACCCTGTTCGTTTAGAATTTTTTGGAGAAGAAGTTGAAAGGATAGGTTATGTTGATAAATTGACGGGACAGAGGATTAAAGATTTAAACGAAATTGAGATTTTCCCTTCAAAGGCTTTTGTTTTTGATCCAGAGGTAATAAATAAAGCTACAAAACAAATAGAGCAAGATTTGGGAAAAAGGATAAAACGTCTTAAAAAGGAAGGGAAAGATTTAGAAGCAAAGAGATTAGAACAAAAAACGAAATATGATATAGAGATGATTCGTGAAGTTGGTTACTGTAAAGGTATGGAAAATTACTCCATATATTTCGAAAATAGAGAGCATGGAGCACCTCCTTTTACTTTAATGGACTACTTCTCTAGTGATTATCTTTTTTTTGTAGATGAATCTCACATTACTATTCCACAAGTTAATGGGATGTCTGGAGGAGATAAATCAAGAAAAGATATTTTAATCGAATATGGTTTTAGGTTACCTTCAGCAAGAGATAATCGACCATTAAATTTTGATGAATTTTTCCAAAAAAGAGGAAAAACAATATATTACAGTGCAACACCAGATGATTGGGAAGTGGGTATAAGTAGGGGCAAAGTTACTGAACTTCTTACTAGACCTACAGGACTTTTAGATCCAGAACTTTCTGTACGTCCAACAGAAAATCAAATTGATGATTTAATTAATGAGATTAATGAAACTGTGCAGAAAAAGCAAAGAGTATTAGTTACCACATTAACTAAGAAAATGGCTGAAGATTTAACAACATATCTTAAAGATTTAGACATAAAAGTACAATATCTTCACTCCGATATTGATACAGTTGAGAGGGTTGATATACTTCGTGATTTGAGACTTGGTGAATATGATGTTGTTGTGGGTATAAATCTGCTTCGAGAAGGCCTTGATCTGCCTGAAGTTTCATTAGTCGCTATTTTAGATGCTGACAAGGAAGGGTTTTTGAGATCTAAAACCAGTCTCATACAAACTATAGGGAGAGCTGCAAGGCACCTAGAAGGCAGAGTTATACTTTATGCTGATAATATGACTGAAAGTATGAAATATGCAATATCAGAGACAGAAAGAAGAAGA
>SLHS01000099.1 GCA_007136035.1 Patescibacteria group bacterium
AAATTTGTATCTATCTTATTTTCAAAAGGTTTACCCCAAACTCTACGCAACGATTTTCTACCAAGTTTCAAAGTCAATATAGCTCTGTAAAGCCACATCCTGTTATTTTTAACAACGATAAACACATCAATATCATCTTTTTCTTTTGCAGTTCCTGCTGCAACAGAACCTGTAATTCCAACAAACCTAACCCAATCAAGAAAAACTATAGAATGAATATTTTCCTTTACAATATCTATTTTTTTCTGAATAAAAATTTTTCTTTTAAAACTTTGAACATCCTGTATATTTTGAAATTTGTCTCCCCAAAAAAAAACAACCTTTTCTTTTGGCGTTTTAATACCCATATTTTTACGAAAGAGAACAAGCTGAGAAATCTTTTGATTAGTTTTGGAGATTACCATTTCTTAAAACGAAAAATTTTGCTAAACTAGTTATTAGGATTTTAACACAATATTACTGAAATGAGACAACACCCTATACCGCAAAACATATTGGATGTAGAATTTAAACTCTTTACATACTTTACCGTAAAAGAGTTTGCCTATGTAGCTACAGGTACAGTTATTGGAGGTCTGTTCATATACCTTTGGACGCAAAATCGTATACCAGGCATTGTAGCCTTTCCTAGTTTTATTTTCTTTGGGGGTGTTGGTTTAATTTTAGGTATAGTCCCTATCCAAGATCAACCTGCTGACAAAATACTTTCCAATTACATCAAAGCAATTAATCGACCAACATTAAGAGTCTGGCAAGGCAAAGAAATGAAGTTAAAAATGAAAAAACGAGAAAATGCAGGTAGAGCATCAATATCTGAGATACAAAAAAATCGTCCA
Source organism: Patescibacteria group bacterium (assembly GCA_007136035.1). Lineage (GTDB taxonomy): Bacteria > Patescibacteriota > Dojkabacteria > SC72 > T1SED10-24 > PWIP01. The sequence goes on from SLHS01000099.1 coordinate 837, forward strand.
CAACAAGTAAGCCTTGCCGATGTTGAAGAAAGAGAGAAATTAGAAAAGATAGGGGAAATGATGGAAGAAACAGGTTTGGGCCAAAGAACAGCACCACAACCCAAGAAAGAGCAGAGAATTATTATAACAAAAGAGAATATAGATCAATATGTTCTCCCTAATGTCAAAGTGCAACTGGTTGGTACAATCAATATGGTACTTGTTAATAGACAAAATCAACCTATTGCAAATGCAACCATAATAGTAAAAGATAACACGGAAAAACCGAGATTGGCTTTAAGATCAGGATTAAAAGGTGAAGTACTTAGTACAAAAAAACTCGAAAAAGGAGAATACAGAATCGAAATAAAACATGAAAATTATACCTTTAGTCCAATAAGATTCCTTGTTGAACAACCTGTCTATCCTGTAATTAAAATTAGTTCACTGTAAAGAATATGGATGCCAAAAGAAGAGCTAAAGTCCCCTATTCTACGCAAGATCACATTGCAATAAGAGATATTGTCGATGATTTAATAGTAACAAAATCAAACTCTGTTTCCCTAGTAATACAAACAAGTTCCGTAAATTTTGACTTACTTTCAGAACAAGAGCAAACAAGCAAAATATTAGCTTTTTCTGGTTTACTGAACTCCCTTTCCTTCCCTCTGCAGGTAATTGTTAGAACAAGCAGGATTGATATCGGTAAATATATAAGCTATTTAAAAGAAGAAACTCAAAGAACACTTTCACCAGGACTAAGAAAACAACTTAATATCTATACAACTTTCGTACAAAATTTGACAATCCATCATGAAGTCCTAGATAAAAAATTCTATCTCGTAATTTCAGAATACAGTATTGGTGATATGTCTAATCCTATGCAAATGGCTAAAAATGAAGAGCAAAATACTATGTTTAACAAGAAAAAATTAATAGAAAAAGCAAAAACAAAACTCTATTTCAAAAGAGACCATCTGATTAAACAGCTTTCTAGAATGGGATTAACAGGATATCAACTAGAAACCGAACAATTAATTGATTTGTTCTATGATATATATAATCCTAAGAAAGAAAACATATAGATATGGATAGTAAATATCAATCACTAGCACAACAAAAGTTAGAAAATACAAAAATCAAAGATTTTTCTCAAGAAATCTCTGATATAAAGGCAAAAACTTCTACAAAAAAAAACATTCATGAAATTGCCGGAGACAAACTTATAGTTGATGACCCTGAACTTAAAAAAAAGAACCCTTTTCAAAGTCTGATTGATAAAGTGGTAAACCCTGGCGGGAAAGGGATGAACCCAGAAGAAGAAGCCATAAAGAGAGAAGAGGCAAGACAAAAAGCGATAGATAATGCACCCACCAAAATAGATGGAATGACTGTAGAAGATATAATATCTCCCCTAGAACTCGAAATTGATTTTCAACATATGGAAATAAATGGAAATTTCTATAGAACACTTTTTGTTAAGGGATTCCCCAGATTTGTCGGTCCTAATTGGCTTTCACCAATAATTAATTTTGAACATTCTTTACGAATATCTACTTTCTACTACCCTGTCGATTCTCAAGAAATTTTAAAGAAATTGAAAAGAAAGATTGGTGAAATGGAAGCCACCCTTTATACATATATTGAAGAAAGAAAAGTTCCTGATGCAACACTTAAAGTAGCCTTGTCAGATGCCCAACAATTACAAGACGCAATTGCCGAAGGTACATCAAAATTCTTCCATTTTTCAATGTATATAACTCTTTCCGCAACTTCAAAAGAGCGTTTGGAAAAAATAACACAAAATGCAATAGCAACACTGGGTGCAATGAGTGTGACCGCTAAGCCCGCTATATTACAACAGGAGCAAGGGTTGATAAGTACACAACCCCTTGGTTTAGACAAACTATATATAACAAGAAATATGGACACAACTTCCATCGCTACAACATACCCATTTGTAACCTCTGATCTAACAATGGAACATGGAATTATGTATGGAATTAATTTACACAACAAGAGTCTTATCGTTTTTGAAAGATTCGATATGGAAAACGCAAATACGGTAATTTTCGCAAAGTCTGGTGCTGGTAAAAGTTATTTTGTGAAGCTGGAAGCAGTTCGTTCACTCATGTTAGGTACAGAAATCATAATCATCGATCCAGAAAATGAATTCGAACTACTTTCAGAAGCAGTTAATGGCGCTTATATATCCTTTTCTCAAGATTCAAAACATAAAATGAACCCTTTTGAACTTTCTGGAGTAAGAGTAGACGAAGAAGAAGATGAATTAAGGATGAAAATTCTTTCATTGCAAGGGTTTTTGAAAATTCTTCTAGGAAATGTTACTGCTATTGAACAAGCAATACTTGATAGAGCTCTACTGCTAACCTACAGAGAGAAAGGTATTACTCTAGATCCAGCAACTCAGAGGGCAAACAAGCCACCTCTTTTAGAAGATCTTTACAAAGTTCTAAAGGGTATGGCTGAACCAGAAGCCAGACCAATGGCTAGCCGACTAGAAAGGTATATCATAGGTAGTGGGGCTGGGATTTTCAACGAAGAAAGTAATGTAGAATTAAACAACCCTTTTACAGTTTTTAACCTCCAATCTTTACAAGAAGAAATTAGACCTATGGCTATGTATTTAATTTTAGAATATATATGGACGAAAATTAGAAAAGATAGGAAAAAAAGGATATTAATAATCGAAGAAGCTTGGTTTATGATGCTTCATGAAGACTCAGCAAAGTTTCTCTATTCGATAGCCAAAAGAGCAAGGAAATATTATGTCGGTGTTACGACAATAACTCAAGATGTTGATGATTTTTTACAAACCGAAATGGGTAGGGCGATAATTGCAAACTCCTCAATGCAGATTCTTTTTCAACAAAGCCCTACTGGTATAAAAAGGTTGAAACCCGCCTTTAACTTAACTCAAGGAGAATCAGATTTTCTTCTACACTGTGATATTGGGCAGGCTATTTTCTTTGCAGGAACAAGCCATGTCGCAATGCAAGTCGTTTCAAGTAAAGCAGAACATGATCTAATTACGACAAATCCTAAGGACCTAGAAAGAATGAAGAAAGAAAAGGAACAAGGCATAAAAAGAAGCCCCGAAGAAGATGCAGATATATATGAACCTCCGGTAACACAAGGTCGTATAACTGAAAAAGCAAAATTCCAAACAAAAGAAAAATTAAAAGAAGAAGTAGGAGGTAAACGAGAAAAGATGGATAAAATGATTGAAGAAAAGTTACATTTTCAAAATATGGAACAAGAACAAATACCGACAAGTATAACTGAACAAGTTATTAAGGATAGGGAAAAAATGCAAAAAGGAGTCAACCGTATAAATACTCAGGGTGAAATAAAATATAAGCATGACCAAAATGAAGGAGAAGGAACAGAAGAAAAAGGGAACTAAAAGAAAAGAAGAAATAGTCCACTACAAACGCTTAGCATACAAAGTGAAAAATCCATTTAAAGGAGTTTAGAACATTTTCAATTGCTTTTCTTCTTTTGCTTTTTCCTTTTCAAGATATTCCTTTAAGTTTTTCATGTCACTTAAAAGAATTTCTCTGTAAGAACCATTGTATAGAGCTACAGCCGGATGATACATTACAAAAACTGCTCTACTGTTTCTCCCCACTTTAAAAATCTGTCCATGCACTTTAGAAATAGTAATATTTGGCAAAAAATTTGCTAGAGCATGACGTCCCAGAGGGACAAAAACCTTCGGATCAATAAATTCTATTTGTGCTTTTAACCAAGGCTTGAAAGCTTTTTTTTCTTCGTCCGAAGGATCCCTATTATTTGGAGGACGACATTTGACTACATTTGTAATAAAAACATCTTCTCTTTTAAGGCCAATACTTTCAAGAAGCGTATCTAAAAACTTTCCTGCTGGACCAACAAAAGGTCTTCCCAATTTATCCTCAACAGCACCTGGAGCTTCCCCTATAAACATAATATCTGCATTTGGATTACCTTCTCCCGGGACAATATTTTTAACACCTTTGAAAAGTTCACTCTCAGTATTTTCTACATAGTATTGATTTATCTCATCAAGAGTTTTCATTAACTCAATGGTCCTTGATCAGGTAATACAAATTGTCGAAGATTTTGATTATTAATAACTATTGGAGGTTGCTGCCCTTCTAAAACTTTCCTTGCAGCTGTACGAACGAGAGTTGAAAGGTTCCTCTCAAGCTGTCTAAGACCAGCATCAAAACCTACAGGGCGTATGAGAGTAGGCCAAACACTCTCTTCAATTATTATGTCCTTTTCACTAAGACCAGCATTTTTTAATACTGCAGGCATTGTATAGGTTTTTGCAATAACCTCTTTTTCTTGATCAGAATAGCTGGTAAAACGAATTACTTCCATACGATCAAGCAACGCAGCTGAAAGAGTTCCCAAAGTATTACAAGTACAGATAAAAAATATTTTACCTAGATTAACGGGATAATCAATATAGTGATCAATAAATGTGCTGTTTTGTTCGGGGTCAAGTATCTCCAACAATGAAGCCATAACATCATTAAGAAGGCCACTTTGACCACTAACCTTATCAATCTCATCTAAAACAATTACAGGATTCATTGTTCCACATCTTGTAACAGCTTTAATAATTTGTCCTGGTTCTGCGTCTAAAAAAGCCTTAGATTGTCCTCTAAGAGCTTGTACACTGCCAACAGCACCCAAGGAAATTCTAACAAATTTTCTATCCATTGCATTAGCTATAGATTTGGCAATTGAAGTTTTACCTACACCTTGGAGACCAACAAAAAGCATTACAGGAGCATTAGCTGATGAACCTCTCAACACACCCATATCTGCAACTCCAGCATCTTCATTATCATATCTATGACCTTTCTGCATACGCATCTGCATTATAGCAAGGTAGTCTAGTACTAGATTCTTCACCGTATCAATACCATAGTGTGTAGAATCCATCATTTGTTTAGCATTCTTAATATCCAAATTATCCTTACTATACACTCCCCAAGGTATACTTGTAATCCAAGAAATATACTTTTCGACAACCTCAAACTCCCCAGAATAACTTCCTCTTCTGGCCATCCTCCTAAGTCTACCTATACTTCTTAAGGCTTTTTCCGTTAAATCTTCGGGCATATTAGCCTCTTTTACTGATTTTTCTAATTCATCAATTTCCGCAATAGCCTCCGTTTCCTCAGTAGTACGAGTTGCAGAATCAGAAAGAGTATCAGAAGTTTTCAAAGATGTTGTCGCACCATCAGAAACTTTGTTTAATTTTTGTAATCTTTGATTGTCGTTTTGCATTGGGCAGGTTATTTTTATTTTTCAATTATTGCTGCAACAGGACAAACCCCCTTTATTTTTTCCAAATCTTCAGATTTAATTTCAACGTTTTCCTTAATCAAAATTTTCTGATTTTCATCAAACTCAAAAATCTCAGGATATGCAGCTACACAGCCACCACACTTTAAACAAATTCCATGATTAATTTTAAAAATTTTGTCTGCTTGCATTAATTAAAATATAGCAGAAGTGCTTCAAGAAGACAACGCTTTCCTCAAAGTTTGAATACTTAGAAGAGCACATTTAATTCTTGGTGTTTTTTTTTCCATACCTAGCATTTTTAAAACCTCGTCGTCAGCTATTTTTGTTACTTCAGAGGTTTTTATACCTTTTACCTTTTCACTTAACATCGACATTGCTGCAATACTAATAGCACAACCCCTAGCTTCAAAAGAGATATTCTGAATAATTTCATTCTCAATCTTTAAAAAAACCTCCATTTCATCCCCACATGTAACATTATCTAAAAAGGCTTTTTTGTTAAAAGATTCGAGTCTTTTAAAATTCCTGGGATTTTTGTAATGATCAAGGATATTTTCCTTGTACAAAGAAGATGTCATTTTCTAAAATTGTTCGAAATATTTTTCACTGCATCAGTAAAAACCTTTACTTCATCTTGAGTATTGTAAATTCCAATGCTAATTCTTGCGGATGGGCCACAATCAAATTTTGTATGCAAAGGCTCAGCACAATGATAGCCTGCACGAATTGCAACACCCCTTTCATCAAGAAGAGAAGCAATATCATGAGGATGAATGTCTTTCA
>SLHS01000076.1 GCA_007136035.1 Patescibacteria group bacterium
AACAAGATTAATAAAACAGAATTGAAAAAATATATAGAGAGAGAATATAGAGTTAAGGTAGAAAGTATAGCGAGTTTAACAAAGCCAGGGAAAAAACATATAGATTGGAAAACTAATAGAAAATTTAGAAAATCAGATAAAAAGAAGTACATTGTTCAGTTGAAAAAAGGAGATAAAATAGAGGAATTTTTAAATAAATAATTATGGCAATAAAAACATTTAAACCTACAACACCAACAAGAAGAGGTACAAGATTAGAAGACCGTTCTAAACTTGAGAAAGATAGTGGGCCTAGAAGCCTTACTGTTGCAAAAAGAAAAAGATCTGGAAGAAATAATCAGGGTAAAATTACTGTAAGACATAGAGGAGGAGGTGTTAAAAGGAGAATTAGAGTTGTTGATTTTAAGCGTGATAAGCATGGAATCCCAGCAAAAGTTTTGGATTTTTACTTTGACCCAAATAGATCAGCAAATTTAGCACTTTTGCAATATGCAGATGGTGAAAAAAGGTATATAATTGCCCCTAAAGGTTTGAAAAAGGGGAAGACAGTTATATCGGGTGAGAAGGTAGATTTTGTCCCTGGTAATGCAATGCACATTGGTAATATACCGGCTGGTTTTGAAGTACATTGTGTTGAAGATATTCCAGGTAGGGGTGCAGTATATGGTCGTTCAGCTGGTGAAGCAATTATTGTTCAAGGTAAAGATGCTACAGGGAAATATGTGCAGATAAAAATGCCATCAGGTGAAATCCGCCTTGTGAACGCAAAAAGCATGGCAACTATTGGGCAGATAGGAAATGAAGAAAAAATGAATATTAAGATTGGTAAAGCAGGTAGAAAGAGACTTTTGGGTTGGAGACCAACAGTAAGAGGTAAAGCTATGCATCCTGCACAACACCCTCATGGTGGTGGTGAAGGAAAGGGATCTATTGGTAAAGCAAAGGATATTTGGGGTCATAAATTGCATACTAGAACAAGAAGAAATAAAAGAACTGAAAAATATATTATTAAGCGTAGAAGGTCAAAAACAAGACCATTTGCAAAGAAATAATTTAAAAAAGAAAAAGAATGTCTAGATCACTAAAAAAAGGACAATTTGTTGATAAAAAGTTAGAAGCTAAAGTAAGGAAAGCAAAGGAGTCTGGAGATAGAAAACCAATTAAAACTTGGTCAAGGTCAAGCGTGATTACTCCAGAGATGGTAGGGTTAACGTTTGGTGTACATAATGGGAAAAAGCATGAGAATGTCTTGGTTTTAGAGACAATGGTTGGTCATAGATTAGGTGAATTTGCACCTACCAGAATTTTTAAAGGACACGCTAAGAAAGGGAAGATTTCTAAAGTATATGGTGGTTCTGGAAGATTTGAAGAATAATATTTGTCAAAAATTAGATGGAAAAGAAAACATACAAATCACAATACAAAAATGCAGCACAATCTCCACAGAAATTGAGATTGGTAGCAGATGTTGTTAGAGGGAAAAGAGTAGATATCGCTGTTGATTTGCTTACTTTTTTGAATAAAAAAGGAGCAAAAATTGTTTTGAAAGCTTTAAATAGTGCAGCTGCAAATGCAAAAAATTTAGATGGTATTCAAACAGAAAAACTGTATATTACAAAAATAAGTGTTGATGAAGCAACAACTTTAAAGAGAGTAATTTTTGAATCTAGGGCGAATGTTTCAACTTTGAACAAAAGAAGATCTAATTTAAATATTGAATTATCTGTTAAATAAAAATCATGGGACAAAAAATAAATGCTAATGCTTTGAGATTGGGAATAAACAAGAGTTGGAAATCATCTTGGTTTGCGGGCTCAAAGGATTTGTATTCAAAAAATTTGAAAGAAGATTTAGCAATTAAAGAAGACGTTAGGAAAGCATTTAAGCAGTCTGGTTTAGAAACGGTATTTGTTCGAAGAAATGGAAATAAGATTGAAGTAGAAGTTACAGTTGCTAAACCTGGTGTTGCGATAGGTAGAGGGGGAGAAGGAATTGAAAAAATTAAAACGGAATTAACAAAGAAATTTAAACGATCTGTAGATGTAAAGATTACGGAAATTAAAAGAGCGGATACATCAGCAAGAATAATAGCAAGAAGTATTGCAGATGGAATTGAAAGAAGACAACCTCCTAAGCTTTTAATGATGAGTTACAAGGAAAAAGCGATAAGTGCAGGAGCGAAGGGAATTAGGATTTGGGTTTCAGGGAGAATAGGAGGAAACAGTCAAGCAAGAACTATAAAAGTATCCGAAGGTCCAGTACCATTACATACATTTAGGGCAGAAATTGATTTTGCAAAAGAAACGGCTGCAACACTAGATTCTGGACTTCTTGGTGTTAAAGTTTGGGTATATAATCCACCTAAAAAAAATGAAGAGAAGAAATAATAATATATAGCAAAATATAATTATGTTACAACCTAAAAAACAGAAATATAGAAAACAATTTAGAGGAAAAATGGGAGGTGTGGCTACTTCTAATAAAGAGGTCCTTTATGGTGATTACGGATTGAAATCTTTAGATTCGTCTTGGGTTAAGGCAAGAAATCTTGAAGCTGCTAGGAGAACAATTTCCGGTGCTACAAAGAGAAAGGGTAAAGTTTGGATAAGGGTTTTTCCAGATAAGCCATATACCCAAAAATCAACAAATTCTAGGATGGGACAAGGGAAGGGTGATGTTGAAGGATATGTTGCAGTTGTGAGACCAGGCACCATTCTTTTTGAAATAGGTGGTGTTAGTGAAGAAGTTGCATTTAAAGCATTGAAACTAGCATCTCATAAATTACCAGTTAAAACTAAAGTAATAGCTAAATCAGAAATATAATGGAAATTAAGGATATAAAAAAATTAAATATGGAGGAATTGGACAAAGAGCTTTATAAGTTTCGCAAGGAATTTTCTCAAGCGAAAAAGGAAATAAGAGATGGTAAAGAAAAAGATGTAAGAAAAGGCTTGAGAATAAAGAGAATTATTGCTAGAATACACACTGTTTTGAACGAAAAAAAGAGAGATAAATTAAAACAAAAAGAAAATGGAAAAGAAGACAAGTAAAAGAAAATTGCAAGGTGTTATTGTGAGTAACAAAATGGATAAAACTGTTAAGGTTTTAGTTGAGAGACAGAAGAGTCATCCTAGATATAAAAAGGTTGTTAATCACAGGAAAATATATTTTGCACATACAGACAAAGAATTACAAGAAGGAGAAGAAGTAACCATTATAGAAAGTCGTCCTTACTCAAAAAATGTTAAATGGAAAGTAATTTAAAAAAATATGATACAAAAAGAAACAAAAGTAAAAATTGCAGATAACAGTGGAGGTAAAATTGGTAAAGTTGTTGGCATAAAAGGTAAATCAAATTGCCATTTTGCAACTTTGGGCGACATGGTTATTGTTTCAATACAACAAGCTATACCTCGTGCTGCTGTAAAAAAGCATCAAGTTGAAAGAGCGGTGGTTGTTAGAACTAAAAAGGAAGTAGGTAGAAAAGATGGTTCATATATTAGATTTGATGAAAACGCTGTTGTTTTAATAGATTCAGCGAAAAAATCTCCAAAAGGTACTCGTATCTTTGGACCCGTGGCTCGTGAATTGAAAGAAAGAGGATTTGATAAAATTATTTCTTTAGCACCTGAAGTACTATGAAGATAAAACGAAATGACACAGTTAAAATATTATATGGTAAAGATGCTGGTAAAACAGGCAAGGTGGTAAAAATTTTACCTAAGGAAGATAAAGTAGTTGTTGAAGGTATGAATATATTTAAAAGGCATATGAAAGGTGATGGCAGAAAAAGAAAATCGGAAATCGCTGATATTATTAAACCAATTAATGTGGCTAAGGTGCAATTAATTTGTCCTGCTTGTAATAAAGCAACAAGAATAGGGATGGAAAAAGGTGAAAGAATTTGTAAAAAATGTAATAAAAAAATTAGTGGAGGTACAGATAATAAATCTAAAGCAACTAAAAAAACAACTAAAAAATAATGAATAGATTAAGAAAACTCTATACAACTAAATACAGGAAGGAACTGCAAAAGGAACTAGGTTTGGATAGTATAATGGCTGTACCAAATTTAGAGAAGATTGTTGTTAATTGTGGTGTTGGTGAAGCAGCTTCAAATTCACAGGCAATAGAAGATGCTGTAGAAATGTTAACATTGATTACAGGACAAAAACCAGTTGTTACTAAAGCTAAAAAAGCTGTTGCGACATTTAAAATTCGACAAGGGGATGAAATAGGAGTAATGGTGAATTTAAGAGGCCAGAGGATGTGGGACTTTTTTGATAAATTGGTGAATATTGTTTTACCTAGAATTAAGGATTTTAGAGGTCTTTCTCCCAAAGCTTTCGATGGTAGTGGCAACTATTCTTTAGGTATTGAGGATCACATAGTATTTCCAGAGGTTGATCCTAATAAAGTACAAAAAATTAGAAGTTTACAAGTGACATTTGTTTTTACAAGTGAAAAAGATTTACATTCAAAAGCATTTTTAGATAAATTTGGTTTTCCTTTTAAAAAGCATGGCAACTAAAGCAATGATAGAAAAACAAAATAGGTTAAAAAAGTCTTCTAAATATAGTGCAAGAGTGTATAATAGGTGCCAGTCTTGTGGAAGACCTAGGGCATATATTCGAAAATTTGGTTTATGTAGAATTTGTTTTAGGAATTTAGCTCATGAAGGTGAATTAGTAGGTGTTAAGAAATCTAATGTATAAATTAATTAAAAAACTTTGAAATGATAAATGATACTGTAGCGGACTTTTTAGCAAGAATGCAAAATGGAATAATGAGGGGTAAGAAAGAGATTATTGTTTTGAAAACAAAAATGATAGTTGATATTTTAGAGATCTTAAAAAAAGAAGATATGATTTTGGATTATGAAGTGAAGGATAGTGATATTGTTGTTAAACCGAAATATCATCAAAAAGAACCAGCTGTAGCAAAATTTAAAAGAATCAGTAAACCAGGACAAAGAATCTATATTAATGCATTGGAAATTGTACCAATAATGAACGGTAGAGGTATTTCAATAATTAGTACTTCACAAGGTCTTATGACTGGTTCCTTAGCGAAAAGCAAGTGCATTGGTGGAGAACATATTTGTAATATTTGGTAATTTTATGTCAAGAATAAGTAAAGAAGTTGTAAAAATTGAAGATGGAGTTACAGTAGAAAAGGAAGGTAAAAAATTGTCTTTTAAGGGACCTCTTGGTGAATTAAATCTTAAGTTACCGAGGGAAATAGAAGCCGAGATTAAGGATGGGGAAATAATTGTGACAAAAACAAAGGATAATAAGAGAGTAAATTCTCTTCATGGAACATACAGATCTTTAATAAATAATTGTGTGATTGGAGTGTTTAAAGGTTATGAAAAAAAACTTGAAGTTTCTGGAGTCGGTTATAGAGTAAAAATGAGTGGAGATAATTTGGAAATGACATTGGGTTGGAATCACCCCGTCATTGTTGAACCGCCAGAAGGTATTATATTTGAAGCTCCAGACGAAGTTACAATAACAGTTAAAGGTTTTGATAAGCAAAAAGTGGGTGAAGTAGCAGCTAAAATTCGAGAATATAGAAAGACAGAACCTTACAAAGGTAAAGGTATTAAATATGAAGGAGAAATTGTAAGAAGAAAGAGTGTTAAAAAAGCTGTAGCATAGTTTAATTAAAAGTTTTAAGTTAATAAAATGGTTAAAACAAGAGAAGAAACAAGACAAAGAAGAAAAATGCATATTAGAAAAAGATTGCATGGTACTAAAGAAAGACCAAGAGTTTTTCTTAATAAAAGTAATAAGTATGTTTACATTGGGATTGCTAATGATGATGAAGGTAAGGTGATTTTTTCTTTGAAAGGCGGTAAAAATAATGAAGAAGCTCTTAAGTTGGCAAAGGATTTTGCCAAAAAACTTAAGACAAAAAAAATAAATTCAATAGTTTTTGATAGAAGTGGATATAAATATACAGGTGTTGTCAAAAAATTAGCTGACACTATAAGAGAGTCAGGGGTAAATTTTTAGATTATTTAATAAATTAATTGATGGACGATTTTAAAAAACCAAAAAGAGAATATTCAAAATATGAAAATAAAACCGTATCTATACGAAGGGTTGCGAAAGTGACATCTGGAGCTAAAAGATTAAGATTTAGTGCGATAGTTGTTGCTGGTGATAGGAAAGGTTCTGTTGGAGTTGGCTTAGGGAGAGGTGTCGATACTAGAAGTGCTATAAATAAAGGGACAAGGATGGCTGAAAAAAATATGGTAAAGATAGAGTTAGTTGGAGATACAATACCGCACGAAGTAGTTCAGAAAACAGGTGCCGCAAAAGTTCTTCTTAGACCAGCTCGACCAGGTACAGGAGTTATTGCTGGCCCATCTGCTAGAGCTGTATTGGAATTAGCGGGAGTTGAAAATGTATATGCCAAACTTTTAGGAACGAATAATCTTGTTGCTAACACATATTGTACTTTTGAAGCTCTTAAGTCACTTAGAAGCGAGAGGGTTTTGAGAAAAATGACAAAAATGAAAGATAGAATAGGTTTGAAGGAGGAAATAGATAAAGAAAGGAAAAGGAAGGAGTTGGCAGCGAAGAAAAAGAACAAAGGTAAAAAGAAAGATTTTAAA
>SLHS01000085.1 GCA_007136035.1 Patescibacteria group bacterium
AGAGATGGCCAAGGATTTTGATATGGACAAAATTAAACAAATGATGGGCTAAAAAATGTCTGTACTACCTAGAGTCGTTGTAAAAGTAATTGAGGAATTTGAAAGATTACCAGGTGTGGGACCGAAGTCGGCTGCGCGAATGGCTTATCATTTTTTACGTTCTCCTAACAATGATGCTTCTAAACTTGCAAGAAATCTCCTTGAAATGGATGAAAATATTGTTTTTTGTTCAAAATGTTTTAATGTTTCAGAAAAAGAAGAGTGTGATTTGTGTAGTAGTCCTTTGAGAGATAAAAGTAAGATTTGTGTTGTTGAGGAATCTTTGGATATTGTTGCGTTTGAAAACTCTGGTGTGTATGGAGGTTTGTATTTTGTTTTAGGGGGAGTTATTTCTCCAGCTGATGGTATTGGTGCTGAAGAGTTAAGATTTCCTGAATTGAAAAAAAGAGTACAAGAACTTACAAAGGATTTTGAGATAGAGGTAATAGTTGCTACCAATCCTAGTCTTGAAGGTGAGGCTACGATGGCATATATTCAAGATTTGCTTAAAGGTGTTGAAAAAGTTAGTATTACTAGACTGGCGATGGGTCTTCCTACAGGTGCTGACCTTGAATATGCTGATAGTTTAACTTTGAGAAGGGCATTAGAAGGGAGAAAAAAAGTTTAATTTTATTTTTTTTAGATGAAACTTTATAATTCACTAACAAAAAAATTTGAAAAGATTAAACCTTTAAAGTCCGGAGTTATAACTATGTATAACTGTGGTCCTACAGTATATTGGAGGATGCATGTTGGTAATTTAAGGGCATATGCTGAATGGGATATTCTTCATAGGGCTCTTTTGTATTTAGGATATGATGTTCGAAGAGTTATGAATTTTACTGATGTGGGTCATATGACAGATGATGATGATTTTGGTGAGGATAAAATAGAGGAGGTGGCTTCTGAAAAGGGCAAAGATCCTAGTGAGGTTGCTAATTACTATATTGGTACTGTAATTGAAGATTTTTACAAAATGAATTTTCTAAGTCCTAGCGGTGAAGTTGTTCATCCTGATACTGACATTCATGAACTAGGTAAATATGGTTGGGCTCGTGCTACTGAATACATTGATCAGATTATAGATTTTGTTAAGAAAATTGAAGAAAATGGTTTTACTTACGAAACTGAGCAAGCTCTCTATTTTGATATTAGTAAATATGATGATTATGACAGGATGTTTAAGCAAGATTTGAGGGACAAAAAAGTTGGTGCTAGGGAGGAAGTAGAGGTTGATCCTCAAAAGAAAAATCCAGCTGATTTTGTACTTTGGATGAAAAAAGTTGGGAAATATGAAAAACATATAATGGCTTGGGATTCACCTTGGGGTGTGGGTTTTCCTGGGTGGCATATTGAGTGTTCTGCAATGAGTTGTGATATTTTAGGAGACAAATTTGATATCCATACTGGTGGTATTGATCACATCCCAATTCATCATACAAATGAAAGAGCACAAAACTTTGGTGCTTACAAACATGAAGTTGTGAAGTATTGGGTTCATAATGAATTTATCCGAACTCCAAAAGATGAAAAATTGAGTAAGAGTAAGGGTAATGCCTTAACTCTTGATGAAATAGTTGAAGCTGGTATCGAACCTATGGACTTACGCTATCACTATATTTCTGTTAACTATCGAGTGCCTCTTCAATTTAATTGGGAGGCTCTTGAAGGTAGTAGAAGGTCCAGATTATCTTTAATTAAGAAAATTTCTAATCTAGATAGTGATGGTAAAGGAGGTAATTTGTTAAATGATTATGTTGAAAAGTTCGAGAACTTGTTAAAAGACAATTTAAATATGTCTGGAGTTTTTGCTCTGATTTCAGAATTACTAAAATCAGATGAAAAACCAGAGGATATTGTTAAAACAATTTTAGATTTTGATAGGGTTCTGGGTTTAAACATATGTGAGAGTTTAAAAAGTACCGAGGGATTGTCGAAAGAAGTGCAAGAATTATTGAAAAAAAGAGAAGTTGCTAGAAATGAGAAGGATTTTGAAAAATCTGACTCCTTGAGAGATGATATTGGCAAGCATGGTTTCAAAGTTTTAGATACAGATGATGGCCAAAAAGTAGAAAGGATTTAATTATGCAAAAGACTTTAACATTCACTTTAAATGATTCTCAAGTTGATGAATTTTACAAATATTTTCAAAGTATTGGTACTTTAACTTCTAATACTAATTCATACGTTCAGTGGAGCTTTAAGGGGCCTAATTGGACTGTTTTAATGTATACAAGTGGTAAGTTTGTTGTACAAACTTCTGATGTTAATTTTGCGGAGGAAATCAATAACAAGATTCTTTCAGGAGATGATTTTAAACCACACATTGGTTCCGATGAGGTAGGTAAGGGAGATTATTTTGGCCCTTTAGTTATTTGTGCCTGTTATATAAATGAAATTTCTTTAAAAAAGGTTAAGGATTATGGAATTATGGATTCGAAAAACTTGACAGATGAAAAAATGATGAATATTGGAAAAAAGTTAGTTAAAGACTTGGAATATGAAGTTAAAATTATTAACCCCAGAGAATATGCTAGTTTAAATGAAGAATTTAAAAATATTTCTATTGTTCTTTCTAAAGTACATGTTGAAGTTATATCAGAGCTTTTTGAAAGAGTAGGGGATGATGTAGAGTTTGTAGTTATTGATCAATTTTCAAAAAGCCAAAAGAGATTGAATGACGAATATAGTTTAAGTGTTCCTTTAAAACAATTTCATCATGCAGAAAGTGATGTCGCAGTTGCAGCTGCTTCAATAATTGCAAGGTATTTTTTTCTTTTGGAATTTAAGAAGATGAAGGAAAAATACAATCTCAAATTTCCACTTGGTGCAACTCATGTTATAAAATTTGGAAGGAATTTTTACAAAAAGTATGGTATGGAAGGTTTGCGGGATGTAGCAAAAGTTTCTTTTCGTACTACGGAAAAAATAATTAATACTTTTTAGAGATTTTTTCTTTAAACGCCTTCTTAAGTGTTTTTTGGTTATTTTTTTTGATTAGAATTATTGTTATTGTTAAAACAACAACAAATCCTAAAATAGCACCTCCTATTCTTGTAGTTTGTGTTAAATATGGCAGATTTATTTGATCCTCTTTCATTTGGTTTGAATGTTCAGAAGCAATTTTAGCTATAGCTATTTTATTTGTAATTAAATCTTTAATACTTCCTTGATATTCAAAGTCAAATGTAAGTTCTTGTTGTGGATAGAGTCTTGTTTCTTGTTCATTGATTCTATAAAAAATGGGTTTGTTTTTTTGAGAAGCTATTGTTAGTTGTCCTGTTGGGAGAAATGTATACTTGGAGTTATTTTTGATACTATATTCGATTACTGTGTTGAATGGGTTTAAAGGGTTTTTGTATCTTAATTCGGTATTTGTTTGTTCTAAAAAGACCTGTGAAATATCTATATCGTTGATAACATGTATAGCTATCAATGCACCTATACCATAATTTAGTCCTATCCCTCCTTCTCTTCCCACCTCTTTATCGTCAATATCTTCGATAACGATTATTGAAAAGTAAGTTCCTGGGACAACATCATTGGGTATGTTAACTTGGTATTCTATTTGAAAACTTTCCTTAGGTTCTAAGAAAAAAGTATTTACACCTAAAGTTACAAAGTTTCTATCATCAAGAATTTCCATATTTTTTGGATTATATCGATGTGTGTATATTTGGAAATTTCTTTCTTCTTGTGTAGTATTTGTAAACATGACGGAAGAATCGACTTTTTGTTCAAGTTTTAGGGTGTGGTCTTCTATTGCTGGTTGTATGCTGTAAGAATAAGTAATTTTGGTATTTAAAAAAAATCCTAGGCAGAAAAATACAAGCACTAAAAATAGTTTAGTGCTTGTATTTTTTTCTTGACTTTTATTGTGAAGAATCTTTTGGTTCTTCAGTTGCCATATCATTTTGATCTTTGTTTTTTTTAGTTTCTGTTGGTGGTGTTTCAATGATATTTACCTTTCCGATATTATTTTCAGCTTCACCTTCAACCTTTACACTCTTTGATTTTTTAATAGATTTTATCGTCCAAACTAAGACTATGATTGCACCTAATATTGCTAAAGCTAGTTTCCATTGAAATATCCAGAAGTCAGTTTCTGCTGTTATAGGGCTGTAGCCAGGACTTTCGGATGTATAGTAGAGGGTTAGTTCTGCAGTTATTGGACCTACAGCTAGCTTACCTTCTTCTGTTAATAAGTAATTAGATTCCCACTCGGATACATACGTTGCTATACTGTCTCTAATTAGAGCTTTTCGAGTAGGATTGAATTCAATATTTGCTAATTCCTGTCCAAAAATATTAGTGAGAATGATAATTCCAGTAGGTTTTACATGGACATTACCGGTGTTTTGTATACTGGTAATAAATTCTACGTCTGGTTTTTCATAGAATTTATGTGTAGCCTGGAACTCTAATAGGCTGATATTTTCATCCATTTCATCACCAGTTCTAACTAAAAATGTTGGACCTCCAGCAATATGACTGTATGCCATTGTAGCCTCATCTGCGGGTGTTAGTTCCTGTTCACTGTGAAAAAAGATTTGAGCATAATATTCCCCAGAAGGAGCATCTTCGGGTACATCAATTAAGTAATTTAATTCAAAATTGTGTTGTGGGGGGACAACAACTTCCGTTGTTTCGATGTGGAACCAACTTGCTGCAGAAGTTGTTGAAGCCATTTCTTCTTCTTCAGAAAGCAGTACTGCTGTGCCTGGGTGACCTTCGATTTGTTTAAAACCTCGTATTGTAATTGAGTATTGCATATCGTTCTCCGCTTGGTGCCAAACAGTTACTTTATCTGTATATGGTTCTCCTGGAGTTATATGCAATTCCTGCGAAACAGGTGTAAACCCTAAGGATTTAGCTGTACTTCCCTCAGCATCTATCCTCTCTGTGCTTGTAAAGAACACGAGAACCATTACAAGCGGGGCAATGAGATATTTAATTTTCATTATTTTTAACTAAATAATTTTAACTAACTATTCCATAATACATATGTATTACAGAATTGTAAAGTCTTAATAATTTGCTATGAGAACAAAAGTCACATCTTCAAAATAATTACCTGCTGGTGCAGTGAGTGAGGCCTTTGTTTTAATTTGTAAACCTGTTTCTCCTGTATGTACAGGACCATCTGCACCATATATTTTTCTAAAAATAGTATCTATAATTCCAACAGTATTTTCCTCAGCTTCATCATATTCAGGTTCTGAAACTAAAGATGCGAGTGAACCGGTTATGCCATCATCATATAACTGAGAGATTTGATAATTTCGAAATCCAATACCCTCACTTGCTGTATCTAGATTTTCAGAAGTAGAATCTATGGTGTATTCATGTTCGGTATTATGTAATCCTCCGTGTTCCCCTTTTTGCGCTAAAGTTATACCATTGATAGCATTTGAATTTATAGAGGACCATATTAATCTGTCTGAAGAAACTACATAAGCACCTCTTTGTATTCTAAAGGATTCATCAAATAGTATTTCATATGGAGGATTGTAATTTATATTTTTGCCATCTTCATACCCTATACCTAGACGAAAGGACATTTCACTCAATGCTGTAGTTGCTTGGGCTATTGGACTTGGTGCTGATTCAGTAAGATTTCCGTATAGGGCTGTAATACGGAGAGAGTATTCAGTTTCCGACTCTAGATCAATTAAATTAAAAACTTCACTTTCCCAATCATTTTTTGTTTTGTAGTCAGTAATATCTCTTTCTTCTTTGGGCATAAAGGTACTTCCATCAATATATCTAATGTCTTCGTTAAAATCGTCTGTAGAAATTTGAACTCCATAGAGTGTATCTTCTGGATTACCTTGTGGATCTATTTCAAATCTAGCTCGGTTGTAGCATCCTTGGGGTCCACAGGCACGAACCATGCCATAATCATTTAAATATGATGGGCCTGTTGAGCATGTTGGAACAAGAGGATCCCATCCTAACCATTTTTCACCGAGATATTGTTCGACTGCTTCTCGTTCTTCATCTGAAAGGGCAGTATCATAAATGATAACTTCTGCTATATCTCCTAAATGATAACGGTTATCTGGTGAACCTCCTCCAATTTCAACTGTTGAATAATTGTTTAATTCTGTTGAATTACTCGTATCATCGATTAAAATTTTATCTTCGTAGAGGGACCAATTATTTCCAGTGCGTACCAAAGTATGGGTGCGAAAATCATTATCTCGAACATCATTGCCTACTACTATCTCATTACCACCATACCAAACTCTTGACTCGTCAGTTGCACTACCAAATGTTGTAGTTGAGTACCAATAATTTCTTTCTGCGCTAGAAGGCCCGGTACCGATAATAACTCTATCATCTCCGTTGCTTGATGATGAATC